>JAKSME010000051.1 GCA_024400785.1 Bacteroidales bacterium | reverse complement strand
GGATGATGTTTTCCTCGGTCCGTCGATGGTGTTTACCAATGTCGTCAACCCTCGCAGCGAGGTATGCCGCCGCGATGAATATGCGGTCACGCGCGTAGGCCGCGGAGCTACCATCGGGGCCAATGCCACCGTTGTTTGCGGCCACAACATCGGCGAATATGCCTTCATCGGTGCCGGTGCGGTGGTCACCCACAATGTGCCGCCCTTCGCCATCGTTGTCGGCAACCCCGCTCGACAAACCGGTTGGATGAGCCGCCGGGGCTGCCGTCTGGACTTTGGGCCCGACCTTACCGCTACCTGTCCCGAGAGCGGCGAACACTACCAACTGAGCGACGGACTTGTGCAACTTATTCCATAACTAATTCACATTCAATAATATGGTATCTGCAATGATTTTTGCTGCCGGCTTGGGCACCCGACTTTACCCACTCACCCAAGACCGCCCCAAGGCCCTCGTGGAAATTCACGGACAAACCCTTCTGGAAACGGTCATCCATAAGATTACCGATGCCGGCATCCACGACATCGTGGTGAACGTACACCATTTCAGCAACTTGATGAAAGATTTCATTCGCTCGCACTCTTTCGATGCCGACATCCGCATCTCCGATGAAACCGACTTCCTCCTCGACACCGCCGGCGGTCTGAAATTTGCCGAACCCCTCTTGCAACATGCTGACCACATCTTACTACATAACGTGGACATTCTTTCCAATATAAATCTCAACAATCTGATAAACACCCATTTGCAAAGCAACGCAATGGCAACTCTCGCCGTTAGAGAGCGAAAAACATCGCGTTACCTGCTGTTCGACCGAGACACACTCCGTTTGGGCGGCTGGGAAAATGTGACTACCGGCGAAAAAAGAATCGTTCATTCGATGGGTGCAGTGCTGCCGCTTGGTTTCAGCGGAATCCACGTGGTCAGCCGCCGGATTTTCCCGTACATTCCCGCCGGCGAAAAAATTTCCATGACTCCCCTCTACCTCGACCTCGCCAGCCAACACCTCATCCAAGGTTACTTACACCAAAATGATGATTGGATGGACGTGGGTAAATATGAAGATGTGGTGAAAATGCAAGAAGCAAAATAGCTCGAGAAGCGAGAACTTTCCTCGCCTCATCTAAAGTCTCAAGTCTAAAGTCTCAAGTCTCAAGTCTCAAGTCTCAAAAAGATGATCAGTAAAAACAAAATATCGGAGATCAAGAAGTTGTCACAGAAGAAATTCCGTGAAGAAACAGGACTGTTTATGGTAGAAGGCAGCAAGTCGGTGCATGATTTGTTGTTTTCGCAAATAACTGTAAAAGAGTTGTTTGCAACGGAGAATTGGATAATGGGGCATGCTGATTGGCTTCGCGGTGTTGAGGCTGTGGAGGTGAGTGAGACCGAGTTGGGGCGCATCAGTGCGTTGACCACTCCGCAGCAGGTTTTGGCCGTGGCTGAAATTCCGCAGCACGAGCTCTCGGAAGTGGATTTCGCCGATGCGCTCTTGGTGCTCGACGGCATTCGCGATCCCGGCAACCTGGGCACGATGATTCGCACGGCCGACTGGTTCGGTTTCCGCCAAGTGGTTTGCTCGCTCGACACGGTGGAACTCACCAACCCAAAAACCATTCAAGCCACCATGGGCTCTTTTTCACGCATGAAAGTTTTCTACACCGACCTGGTTGCTTTCTTGAGAAATCCGGCCATACAAGGCACAATTTACGGCACATTTATGAACGGAAAACCAATACAAAGTGCTGATTTTCAGAAAAATGATATATTAATCATCGGGAATGAGGGGAAGGGAATTTCTGCGGAGGTTGAAGCCTGTGTGCAGCAAAAAATCCACATTCCGTCGTATGCTGTCAGCCAAGAGCACGCGGAGTCGCTGAATGCCTCGATTGCTGCTGCGGTGGTCATGTATCAGTTTCGGCAGTAATTACAGTTTATCCTCGCGTGTCGGGTTCACATCGCGGTGTTCCGGATAGTCGAGGGAATAATGGAGGCCGCGGCTTTCCTTACGTTCCATGGCGTTACGAATGATGAGGTAACCCACGTTGATGACGTTGCGCAGTTCGCAAATTTCCGGGATGAGGATGGACTTTTTGTACAAATCTTCCGTTTCGCGGTAAAGAATTTCCAAGCGGTCGAAGGCGCGTTGGAGACGCAGGTTGGAACGGACGATGCCCACATAGCTGGCCATGATGGTTTGCACTTCCTTCATCGATTGGGTGATGAGAACCATTTCTTCGTTGAGGACGGTTCCTTCGGTATTCCAATCGGGAACTTGATCGCAGAAATCGATGTTTTTAATGGCCTCGACAGCGTTGAGGCAGGCGCGGTGCGAGAAGACGAGGGCTTCAAGTAACGAGTTGGATGCCAAGCGGTTGGCACCGTGCAAGCCCGTAGATGAGCATTCACCGGAGGCATAGAGGTTGGTAATGGTGGAACGGCCCCATTCGTCGACTTGGATACCGCCGCAGGAATAGTGGGCGGCGGGTACCACGGGAATCATCTCCTTGGTGGGATCGATGCCGATGCTGAGGCATTTGGCGTAAATATTGGGGAAATGTTGGAACATTTCTTCCTTTTTAATCAAGGTGGTATCAAGGTAAACGTGGTCGATACCCTTGGTTTTCATTTCGTTATCGATGGCACGGGCGACGATGTCGCGGGGAGCGAGCGAGCCGCGGGAATCATACTTGCGCATAAATTCCTCGCCGTTTTTATTTTTGAGGATGGCGCCAGCGCCGCGCATGGCTTCGGTGATGAGGAAAGAGGGGCGTTCGCTGGGATTGTAGAGGGAGGTGGGATGGAATTGGACAAATTCCATGCCGCGGACGGCGCCTTTCGCGCGGTAGACCATGGCGATGCCGTCGCCGGTGGCGACAGTGGGGTTGGTGGTATTGCCGTAAACGGTGCCGATGCCGCCGGTGGCCATCATGGTGATTTTCGACAGAATAGTGTCCACCTCCTTGGTTTTCGGGTTGTAAATATAAGCGCCATAGCAAGTTATGCCCGACATGTGGCGGTTGACTTCGATGCCGAGGTGGTGTTGTGTGATGATTTCCACGGCCAGGTGGTTATCTAAAATCTCGATGTTCGGGTTGCGTTGAGCGGCGAGGATCAGTTTTTCTTCAATCTCGAAACCGGTAATGTCTTTGTGATGCAGCACGCGGAACTCGGAGTGACCGCCCTCTTTGGCGAGGGCGAATTTGCCGGACTGGGTTTTGTCGAAATCGACGCCCCACTCCACAAGTTCGAGAACACGTTCGGTGGACTCGCGGATGGTGATTTCAACAATGTGGCGGTCTGACAGTTCGTCGCCGGCGACCATTGTATCTTGGATGTGCTTTTCGTAGGTGTCGGGGCTGTACATTACAGCGGCGATGCCGCCCTGCGCGTATTTGGTGGAAGTATCGTCGATTTTGGCCTTGGTGACCATGCAGACTTTACCGAAATTAGCAGCTTTCAGAGCGAAACAGAGGCCCGCGATACCGGAGCCGATGACTAAAAAATCAACTTTTTTTCTCATTATGTTTTTAATTATGCCAACAATCAATTGTCGCAAAAAACGGCTGGCAAAATTACGTTTAAATTTTGAATGCACCTCAACAATTTCGTTGCTGAGATGCAACATAATATCGCGGCTTTGGGTTTAACGGTTAAACGTGAAAACGTGGAAACGGTTAACTTGGTGGAAACGTGAAAACGGTTGAACGGTTAACTTTGGTGGAAACGTGAAAACGGTTGAACGGTTAATTTAGGGTGAAATGGGTGCGACGGGATACTTCCCCTTCTTTTAGAAGGGGTGCCCGTAGGGCGGGGTAGTCCTTCCTCTTCAGTCAGTGCGTTTCTCACTCCAACCGAGCTCTTTCAAGTTAGATTTCAACTCGGCAATCGCTTCATCCGACATGTTGTAGCCACATAAACGGGTGTTACTGAAATGTTTCCCACGCATGAAGATGAGCATTTTGTATTTGTTTTGTGATCCTCTCCTAAATTCTGCTATCATTTCCATTATGTCGGTGGCCGGGTCGGTTTTGTATGGCTTTATGTCACAAATTTCCTCGAATTTGAAATTCCATTTCTTGGTAATAATACCACCTTTGTGCGTGATTCGCAAAGTGTTGTTATCCACTACGCTAAAAATTTCATGTCCGCGCAGTTCAAAAAGAAAAATGTCGGCGCCAACGATACCGAGGGGAATAAAAATCCAAAGAGACCAGTAATTCATCGTTCCTCCAGTAAAATAACTGTATATCGCAACGATAATCAAGACGATGCCCATAATTATCGCTAAGAATCCGTAAATGGCTCTTTCGCCATCCATCGCATTTTTTCTCAATATGGTTTCGTTGGAAGCACCCATTCAGATAATATGTTATAATGGATGATTGACGTTTTTTTTCAATGTTTCCCTTTTTTGCGTTTGGCTGGTTTTTCGGTATCGTTTTCCAAAGCAAAAGTAAACGGTATGTCAAAATAGCAGCGACACGCTTTGCCATCTCTCTGGGCCGGATTCCATTTTGGCATGGATTGTATCACGCGGACGGCCTCCGCATCCAATAGCTCGTGTACGGAAGAGATGACATCAATTTTGCCAATCGAACCATCTTTTTCTATAACAAATTCAACCAAGACCGTTCCCTGAATCATCTTATCGCGCGCTTCAACCGGGTAGTTGGTATGAGAAGCCAACCAATAGTATAATTCACTTTGCCCTCCTGGAAAAGATGCCATTACCTGACAGACGCGATAAATTTCCGTGTCGCCATCGAGCTCTTCGGATTGTGCATGGGCATACTGACTGTTCAGTAGCAAAACTGCCAATAGCATGAAACAAATCATGCTGCGAAATAGAATGTTTTTTCTCATATTTTGGTTCTTTGATAATGACACATTCATCCCCAACACTCTGCGTTGTCCGTTGGTTTCACTATGAATTATCTCCTTCGTAGTAGTCGAATCTCAAATGTTTCACCGTCCATCCTTTGTTGATGAGTTGTTGCAGCGATTCGATACCGATTTTCAGGTGCTCGAGAGCGAAGTTGGCGGTGACTTTTTTGTCGGATGCTTCGGTTTTGATGCCGTCGGGTTGCATGGGCTGGTCGGAAACCAGGAGCAGGGCACCGGTAGGGATTCGGTTGAAGAAGCCGACGGAAAACAGCGTGGCGGTTTCCATGTCGACTGCCGTAGTGCGGATTTTGCGCAAGTAGTTTTTGAACTCCTCATCGTGTTCCCACACGCGGCGGTTGGTGGTGTATACGGTGCCGGTCCAGTACTCGCGGTTGTGGTCGCGAATGGTGGTTGAAATGGCTTTTTGCAGGTTGAAGGCCGGAAGTGCGGGAACCTCCGGCGGAAAATAGTCGTTGGAGGCTCCTTCCCCGCGGATGGCAGCAATGGGGAGGATCAGCTCGCCCAGACCGATATAGCTTTTCAAACTGCCCGTCTTCCCCAAAAACAAAACCGCTTTCGGCATGATGGCCGTCAGCAGGTCCATGATGGTGGCCGCCATCGCACTGCCCATCTGGAAGTTGATGATGGTGATGTCGCCCTTCGTCGCACTCTGCATCGGACGGTCCAGCCCGTGGATCTCTGTGTCCATCAGCTCCGCAAAGTGCTTGATATAGTCTTTAAAGTTGGTCAGAAGAATGTATTTTCCGAAATTTTCCAATGGCACACCTGTGTATCGCGGCAGCCAGTTTTCAACAATTTCCTGCTTAGTATTCATAATTTGTAGATTAAAAACGAGGGTGCAAAATTACACATTTTCACCGTTACATTTTTGGTTTTATTTTTCGCTGCCTGCGGCAGCGTTTTTTATGACAGTAAATTACCATAAATTGAGAGTGAAATTCAAGGAAATTCAATTCTGCTTTTGGAGCATTTTAGAAAAAATGTATATTTGCGGGTGAAAAAATCTAAATATTTAACAATATGGAAGAAGTTGATAAACAATCTATTATGTCTCCAGAATCTTTAAATGAAAAACAATTTGTAGCAGATATCCGACAAATCATTATTGATGGAAAGCAGAATGCTTACCATGCGATTAATATCGCCATGGTAAAAACATATTGGGCTATCGGACAACGAATTGTGGAACAAGAACAACTTGGGAAAAGTCGAGCCGAATATGGTCGACATCTTCTGCAAATGCTATCGAAAGAACTTTCAAACGAATTTGGGAAAGGGTTTTCGACGAAATCTCTATACTATTACCGACAGTTTTATTCCACCTTCGACGGAAAATTCCCCGCACTGTGGGGAATTTTATCGTGGTCCCTCCTCCCCACCCTTTTCCTGCTTTGCACTTCCCTCATCGCCTTCTCGCAAAACGAATCGGACAATATCCCATTTGACGACGATTTACCAGAATACATCGTTCCTAGTGATGGCAGCGATACCATTTTCCTTTTTCCGAAAGAAAAAGCAGAATTCATCGGAGGAATGGATTCATTAGCGCAGTATTTGGTCCAAAACATCAATTATCCTCCTGGAGAAAGGGTTTACAATGGCACCGTTATGGGGAAATTCGTCATTGAAAAGGATGGAAGCGTCACTAACGTTGAAATTATTTCCCGTCTTGCGGAAGACCCCGACAATGAAGTTTTACGTGTTCTGTCAGCGATGCCCCGGTGGAAGCCCGCCAAAAATAATGGCAAACCTTGCCGTTGTCTTTATTCCATTCCCGTCCGCTTCGCAATCCAATAATCCGGTTAAACGTGGAAACGGTTAAAATCGAGAAACGAGAACGACGAGAAACGAGAATGCTTCAACAAGACTAAAAGGGATAATTCCGAAAAAAATTATCCCTTTCCACATTTTCACGTTTAACCGACGTTAACCGTTTAACCGATGGCCTACCTCGCCCTGCGGGCACCCC
Source organism: Bacteroidales bacterium (assembly GCA_024400785.1). Classification (GTDB taxonomy): domain Bacteria; phylum Bacteroidota; class Bacteroidia; order Bacteroidales; family WCHB1-69; genus UBA1756. Next base: position 5,605 of record JAKSME010000051.1, on the reverse strand, counting down.
TTCCAAAGGAAGGGGAATATTTAACCGTTTAACCGAATTAATTACTCTTACTGTAATTCGGTGATTCACTGGTGATTGTAATGTCGTGCGGGTGACTTTCGAGCACACCGGCATTGCTGATGCGACAGAACTGTGCCGTATGGAGTTGGTCGATGGTGGCAGCGCCGCAGTAACCCATGCCGGAACGCAAGCCACCGGCCATTTGGTAGAAAACTTCGCTGAGCGTTCCTTTGTACGGCACACGACCGGAAATACCTTCGGGAACCAGTTTCTTGGTATCTTCCACGTCGCTTTGCATGTAGCGGTCTTTGGAGCCGCATTGCATCGCTTCGAGCGAGCCCATTCCTCTGTAGGCCTTGTACTTACGGCCGTTGTAGAGGATGGTGGCGCCGGGAGCTTCGTCAACGCCGGCCAACAGTCCACCCAACATAACGGTGCTGCCGCCTGCCGCGAGTGCCTTGACGATGTCGCCGGAGAAACGGATGCCGCCGTCGGCGATCAACGGCACTTCGGTGCCTTGCAATGCTTTGTAAACGCCGTATATGGCGCTCAGCTGCGGCACGCCGACACCGGCTACCACACGCGTAGTGCAGATACTGCCGGGTCCGATGCCCACCTTTACCGCGTCGGCTCCCGCCTCCGCCAAGCGAAGGGCTGCGTCGCCCGTGGCTATGTTGCCGACAATGACTTCGGCCTGCGGAAATGAGGCCTTGATGGACTTCAACGCATCAATGATTCCTTTGGAGTTGCCGTGCGCGGAGTCGAGTACGAGCGCGTCGGCACCGGCACCTACGAGCGCTTCCGCCCGCGGCATCGTTTCCTTGGAAATGCCGATGGCCGCCGCCACACGCAAACGGCCGGCGTCATCTTTGCACGCATTCGGCTTGTCTTTCGCCCGCGTGATGTCTTTGTACGTAATCAATCCCACCAAATGGCCCGCCGCATCCACTACCGGCAGCTTCTCGATTTTGTAACGCTGCAAAATGTCGGCGGCATCCTGCAAGGTGGTTCCCGGCTTGGTCGTGATCAGGTTTTCGCGCGTCATCACTTCGGCAACGGGACGGGAATATGCTTTTTCAAATCGAAGGTCGCGGTTGGTGACGATGCCGACAAGAATGCCATTCCCATCAATGACGGGAATGCCACCGATTTTGTAGTTCGCCATCATGGAAAGCGCTTCTCCTACCGACTGTTCCGGATGAATGGTGACCGGATTGGAAATCATGCCGCTCTCGGCGCGCTTCACCATCGCTACTTGGTGTGCCTGTGCCTCGATGGGCATGTTCTTGTGAATCACGCCGATACCGCCTTCACGAGCCATGGCAATGGCCAGATTGGCTTCCGTTACCGTGTCCATCGCAGCAGAAACAAACGGTGCATTCAGCGTAATGTGCTTGGTGAATCTTGTCTTTAGGCAGACTTCGCGCGGCAGCACTTCCGAGTAGGCCGGAATCAGCAACACATCGTCAAAAGTCAAACCATCTAATTGAACTCTATCTTGTAAAAATGACATATCTTTTGGATTTTTATTAATAAATGAATTTGAAATAACTTAACTTTAGCAGGATGCTTTTTCTGTCATCATGGAGACTTGCGACTTTTGATTTTATGACTTTTATATCAAGATTGGAAATATAGTGGCAATTCATTCTCGTTGCTCAGTCTCAAGTCCCAAGTCTCAAGTCTTAAGTCTGTTATAATAATATCGCTGACTTACGAAACTTGAATAAAACAATAATGTTATCTGAAATAATTCTGTATCAATACGATAGGCGTGCAACGATCGCCGCTGCCGCTGACAAGGTCCATCAAACTGGCGAGCAGGTCGCGATAGAGACGCGGCGTGGTGCCCTGACTTTGCATGGACCCCTTGAGGTTGTTATTCTTTTCAGAAATTTCCTTTTCGATGGCCTCGGTAAGCTCTTTGCCATTCAAATTGGCATATTTGCTATCAGCCAATGCTTTTACTTTCAATTCGTTAGGCGTATCTTCCATAATTTCCGGATGCGTGTAGGCCGGCATGGAAATCGGGTCGGCAAATTCCCAGATTCCACCTTTCGGGTCTTTGAAACAGCCGTCTCCATAAACTCCGACGATGATGTCTTTGCCGGTTTTATCTTTCAAAGCCGCGCGGATTTTTTCCACCAAAACCAAGGATTTTTCTTTGTTGGGGAAAAGTTTTACGCGTTCTTCGTCGGACTTGTTTGCTCCGAGCAGGCCGAATTCGCATTTGTCGGCCAGAATGTCGGCTAGGGAAAAGACATTGCGGTTTTTGAACATCGTCTTGCGCTCTTCGTAGTCGTGAAGATTGCCAATAATGATGCTAAGATTCTTATAATCAGCAAGATTCACGGATTGTAAAGAATCAAAGATTTCGGTTTTCACACCTTCATTTTCGCAAATTTCACGATAGTAGTCATCGTAATTCATATTGGTGAAGGGGTGATTGCGGACCACGTTGCCTACTTCGTCAACCTCGGGCATGATGAGGATGATGCGTTTGGCGGCGCGGGCAATGCCCTTGAGCATGATGGCGAAGCGGTTGCGCGAGTAAATGGGATTGATAATGCAGATGGTGGCGTCGGGGCCGCATTTGGCCAAGACATCGCGGGTGATGTCGTCTACCGTGGCATAGTTGCCTTGCGAACGGGCGACGATAGACTCGGTAATGCCGACCACGGCTTTTTCGCAAATTTCGTAGCGATGGTCTTCGGTTTCAACGGCATCGAGAACGCTATCCACAACGATGGTGGCGAGGTCGTCGCCTTCTCTGATGATAGGGCACGAGAGGCCCTGTGCACAAACTCCTACGTTCTTTGTTTTCATAATTTTAGATGGTTATTTTGTTCATTTTTTTTTGATAATCATTGTTCATGGCCGCCGATTCTCGCTTTGATGATTGTGGCCCATAGTTTTGATACGTCGGAGTGCGCTTCTGCGTGACTGAGGAAGCACTCCATCGTGTTTTTCATCAGCATGGCGATGGTGAGCGGTCCCACGCCGCCGGGCACGGGCGTGATGTAGCCGGCGACCTCCTTCACTGCTTCAAAATCCACGTCGCCAACCACTTTGCCTTCGGCGTTGCGCGTGATGCCGACGTCGATCACAACGGCGCCCGGCTTCACCATGTCGGCGGTAATCAGTTTTTCCTGGCCCGCCGCCACCACGAGGATGTCGGCCAGCGAAGTGATGGCTTTGAGGTTTTCGGTTCCAGTGTGCGCGATGGCCACGGTGGCGTTTTCATCCAACAGCAGCTTCGCCGCCGGTTTGCCCACGATGTTGCTGCGCCCGACAACCACGGCGAACTTGCCATTGATGGGAACGCCCGTGGTTTTGATGAGCTGGATGATTCCCTTGGGCGTGCAGGGAGAAATGCCGTGCGTTCCCTGCCATAAAGAGCCGACATTCAGCGAGTTGAACCCGTCAACGTCTTTGTCTTTGGCAATAGCGTCCACCACACGGTCTTCGTTGATGTGCGCGGGCAACGGCAATTGCACCATGATTCCATCCACCAGCGGGTCTTCATTCAAAACATGTATGATGTTGATGAGTTCTTTTTCGTAAATGTTGGATTTGAGCGTTATCAGTCGCGCATCCATTCCCAACGAATGTGCCGTGTTGACTTTATTGGTGACATAACGCATGCTGCCTTCGTCATCGCCGACGATGATTACGTACAGCGATGGCCGCCGGCCGTACTGCTGCTCCAATAAAGGAATCTGTTCGCGTATTCTTTCTTTGATACGCTCGCCAAGTTTCTTTCCATCAATAATTTGCGCCATATAGGAAAATCAGATTGTTAGTTTCTGGTCAGATATTTTGTAAAAAAGAAAGTCATCATTTCCCATCCTCAATTGCCCAATGGGCGATGTCGTGACGGTAGAAAAGATGGTCACATTCTATTTTTTCTATTTCTTGATAAATGTCGTTTCTGACAGACTGCAAATTTACACCTTTTCCGATTACCATCAGCACGCGACCGCCAGAAGTTTTCAATTTATTGTCTGAAAAAGTTGTACCCATCTGATACACAATGGATTGTAAATTTTCAATTCCTTTAATTTCAAATCCTTTTTCGTATTTTCCGGGATAACCTTTGGAAGCCAAAACCACACCCATCGTCACTTCTTCCGCCCACGAAGGTTCGGTAAGTTGGGCAGAATTTCCCGTTGCAATTTTATAGAAAATGTCGTAGATGTCGCTTTGCAGGAGTGGCAGCACGACTTCCGTTTCAGGGTCGCCGAAGCGGGCATTGAACTCGATGACTTTGATGCCGTTGGGCGTTTTCATCAGTCCGGCGTAAAGCACGCCCGACAGCGGGCAGCCCGCCTCGCACATCGCGGCGGCCGTCGGTTTGAGGATTTTCTCAAGAGCAAACTCGCGGTCGGCCTCGCTGATGAAGGGTAGGGAAGTGTATGCGCCCATGCCGCCCGTGTTGGGACCTTTGTCACCGTCGAAGGCGCGCTTGTGGTCTTGCGACAGCGGCATCGGGAAAATGTTTTTGCCATCAACGAAAGCCATGAACGAGAATTCCGGCCCCGTAAGGAAATCTTCAACGATTACCTTGCCTTCGCCGAAAGTTTCATCCAACAACATGTCTTTCAGTGTATTACGAGCTTCTTCAATCGTTTCTGCGATGACAACGCCCTTGCCGGCGGCCAGTCCGTCGTATTTGAGCACGGCGGGCAGCGGGCGGCTTTCCACGTAAGCTACTGCCTCGTCGTAATTAGAAAATCCGCGGTAGGCGGCGGAGGGAATGCCGTGCGCCTCCATCAGTTGTTTGGCAAACTCCTTGCTGCTCTCGATGCGTGTGGCGGCAGCGGTGTGTCCGAAAATCGGCAGACCGGCAGCGCGGAAAGCGTCAACCACGCCGGCTGCGAGTGCGGCCTCCGGACCGACAACCGTCAGACCGATATGATTTTCCTGTGCAAAATGCAGCAAACCAGCTACATCTGTGTCCTTGATGGCGACGTTGGTGGCAATCTGTGCGGTTCCAGCGTTGCCGGGGGCGCAGAAAATTTCCGAAACTTGCGGCGAGCGGCGCAACGCATCTGCTATCGCGTGCTCACGCCCACCCGAACCAATGACTAATACTCGGTTAACGTCGGTTGATATTCGGTTAACGTCGGTTAAACGGTTAACATCGGTTAATTTTTTTGGGGATGATATTTCCATTTTTTTTGATAAGTCGCTTTCTTTATTCATAGTTTGTTGTTTGGTTATTATTCGGTTAACGTCGGTTAAACGGTTAACATCGGTTAACATCGGTTAACTTTTTCGCTTTCATTGTATCATTGTCGCTCATTTTTTCCTTTAGTCCTTTCATCTTTTCACGATTTTACATTCAACCGAACTTAACCCCTTTCACCTTTCACCGACTTTCCACGTTTAACCGTTTTCACGTTTAACCGACTTTCACGTTTAACCCCAATTAGAGAAAGCCTACCGCGTGGAAGGACTACCCCGCCCTACGGGCACCCCTTCTAAAAGAAGGGGAAATATCCCGTTTCACCTCCATCCAAATTAACCGTTTAACCGTTTCCACGTTTCCACCAAGTTAACCGTTTCCACGTTTAACCGTTTCACCCAAAATTAAGGGAAAGCC
>JAKSME010000050.1 GCA_024400785.1 Bacteroidales bacterium | reverse complement strand
TAAACGTGGAAGCGTGGAAGCGTGGAAGAGTGGAAGAGTGGAAACGGTTAACTTTTTTCGAGTAACGAGAAACAAGAATGTTTGTAGAGACGTGGTGTGCCGCGTCTCTTTTTTTATCGTAACTCCTTTTCAATCACGTTGTTGATACGGGAATAGATTTCGCTGGCGACGCGGGCGCTGTTCATGGTGTAGATGTGGATGCCGTCGGCGTCGTTGGCGAGAAGCTCAAGGATTTGGTTCACGCTGTAAGCCACACCGATTTCGAACATGGCCTTCTTGTCGTCGCGGAAACGGTCGAAGAGCACGCGCAGTTCGAAGGGGATGGTTGCGCCGGCCATATTCATGATTTTGTTGAACAGGTTGGCATTGGTGAGCGGCATGATGCCCGGGATGATGGGGATAGTGATACCCATTTTGCGGGCGGCACGCACAAGGCGGTAAAAATAATTGTTATCGTAAAACACCTGGGTGATAAAGAATTGCGCACCCATTTCCTGTTTGATTTTCAAATTTGCGAGGTCTTCGTAAAGACTTTGGCACTCAATGTGACCTTCGGGGTAACAGGCGCCGGCGAGACAGAAATTGTGCTTTTGACGCAGATATTCCATCAATTCGGAGGCGTGTTGGAAACTTTTGAGGTAGTCGCCGGTGAAATCCACGGGGCGGTCGCCGCGGAGGGCGAGGACGTTTTCAAGGTTTTCGCGTTCGAGGTTTTCGGCGAGGCGGTCAACGTCGGAGCGGTCGAGGGCGCCGCAGGTAAGGTGCACCAGCGGTTCGGCCGTGGTGTGATTCTTCACGTAGCTCGCGAGGTCGATGGTGTTCTGGCTGTAATCGCCGGAGGACTTGAACGTAACGCTGATGAAATCGGGATTGAACTGTTGCAAAGCGTCGATGGTTCCGAAAATATCATCGACTTTGCTGGTGTTGGGATTTGGGGGGAAGACTTCAAACGAGAAAGTCTTTTTGGACTTGAGGATGTCGCTAATACGCATAATTCAATAAAATATGGAATAAAGATTCGATAAAATAGCAATGCCGAGCCCGGCGGCGGAAGTACGGGCTATTTCGATAAATAGATGGCCAACGTGTTGGGAAATTCCATTCCCACCAATTCTTCGCCGAAGGCCCCTGAGTCGCGGAGGTATTCCGCAATTTCGGTTTGTGTGAACTGGTAACTGTTCAGGTTTTCGCCCTTATGTTTCACCAGTTGCTTAACGGAAATATTGACGATGCGATTTTTGTCGCTAAAGTCCGGATTGAGGAAAAAGAACCCTTTGGCTTTGAAAGTCAGGCGGATGGTGGCATCGGAGGAGACATTGGCTTTTGTCTTTCCCGCGGGGAGGTCGTTACAAGCCACCTTATAGTCGTATGAAACGGTATATTGGCGTGAGAGTGTAACGATACACCACATCAACGCACTGATTGCCAGACAGATAATAAAAGCCAACGAGGGCTTTTTGATATGTCCTCGTTGGTCTGTTATACCTTTTTTAATCTGTGAAGCCGGGTTCATAGAGATTATTTTACAGAGTTTTCATCGATAGCGACGGCAGCTTTTTCAATTTCGATGTGGCTGTTGTCTTCTACAGAAATGACGAAAGTCTTTTCGCGAACATCAACGATTTTGCCGTGGATGCCGCCGATGGTGATGATTTCGTCACCTCTCTTGAGTGCTTCGCGGGCTTCTTGCACCTTTTTCTGTCTCTTTTGTTGCGGACGAATCATAAAGAGCCAGAAAACGAGGATGATAGCGACGAAGAAAATAAGCATTGACCAGCCGCCACCTTGGCCACCTTGGCCTTGAGCAGACAATAAAAAGAGTTGGTTCATAGGGGAAAAAATTAAGGGTGAATATTAAAAATTACATTTTTTTGACATTGGCTTTAACGGTAAGAACCGCGGGCGACGGGTAGGCGTTGGAGGCCACGCGCACTTTGTTGGTTACTTCGCCCATTTTGGTTTTAGAGTCGAAGGTGACATCAATTTTGCCTTTCTGACCGGGGGCGATGGGGGCGCGGGGCGGTGTGGAGGTGGTACAGCCGCAGGAGGCGCTGGTAGAGGAGATGACGAGGGGTGACTTTCCGCTGTTGGTGAAGGTAAAAGTGTAGGTTAATTTTTCGCCTTGCATCACGGTGCCGAAGTCGTACTCTGTTCTATCGAATTTGATCTTGGGTCCGTTGGGGTCTTCCTTGGAAGTGCTGCCGTCTTTGGTGTCGGCAGTAGCGGGGATGTTGACCACAGACTGATTTTGCTGATGGTTGCAGCCGGGGAGGCAAACGAGAGCGAGAGCCAGGGCGCAGATACACAAAATATGCTGTAATCTATTCATTATAAAATATTTAATTATTAAAATTTCTATCTATCAAACCGCGACCTTGTTTGTTGAGGCGGCCGGTTTCGCGCAATTCCTTCGCAATTTTGTCCACCATACCGTTGATGAAAGTTCCGCTTTTTTCGGAGCCGTAGCCCTTGGCGATTTCGATATATTCGTTAATGGTGACTTTCGTGGGGATGCTGGGGAACTCCAGCAATTCGCAAACGGCCATCTTCATCAAGATCATATCGGTTTCAATGATGCGGTCGATTTCCCAGTTTTTGAGGTTTTCCTCAATCATTTTGTGGTAAATTTCGCTGTTGTTGATGGTTTTGCGGTAAAGGTTTTTGTAGAAGGCCACATCTTCGGCTTCGTCTTTGAAAAGTGGGGAGGCGACCACTTGTTCTTGGGAGGACTTCCAGAAGGTAATTCCCTGGTAGACTTGGAGCAAGGCATCGTTATAATCGTCGAACCAGTGGACGAATTTTTCTTCAAAGAACCAGTGGAGGAGTTCGCTAACTGCGAAAATCTTTTCGATGATGGTGAGCACAAGTTCCTTATCTTCCTTATAGTTGGTAGAAGTTGAGGCCATATATGCCTGATATTCAGGAAGTTGTTCGATTTGGCTAAAAAGGGTGGCGATAAGTTCCTTGTGTTGAGACCAATCGACGCCGACGGCTTTCCAAGCGCGGTTGAGTTGGGAGCTTTCCTCCATTTGTACGATCACCTTATTATCGATGAAGCGGGTATTGGGGTTAAGGTCTTCCTGAGTGGGAAAGATTTTGTTTTTGCGGTCATCGAATTTATTTTCGAGGTAGCGTTTGATTTCGGGGAGGATGGAATAAAAGTGATAAGAGAGGGTTTCGCAGTTTTTGATAGACTTATCGAGATTTTTTTCTCCGGAAATCATATCTTCTTCCGGGTTGACCTGTTTGGCGTAGAGGGCCTGCATCACCTTGATTCTCAAGTATCTTCTACTAATCATAATTTTTCAAAATTGGGCTGCAAAATTACACAAAATATCGGAAATAAAGAGGGTAAAAAGAGGGGTTGAGGGAATATTTTTTTGGGGTGGCGGCGGTTTGATATTATTGTTTTTGTTACTTTTGTGGCGAAAAAAATTCACATCTAAAGCAAAAAAAAACGAGGCTTTACAGCCCCGCCTTTAATGTCTTCACAACGGGATAACCCTTATTGTGAATACGTTTTTGAAGCGGGCAAAAATACAAAATTTTGAAAGCGATTCACAACAGTTAAATAAGTGATTACGGAATAGTACTGTTGCGATAAAATTTTTAAAAATTATATAAGTTATTGATGTAGTATAAGATACAGGTACTCTTTGATTTTTTGATTTGTATATTGTTTCTATCCACCCCTTTATCCCCTCCTTAAAAAGGAGGGGAATTCATTGCTGACGCGTGATTTTTTATCTTCAAAATAAATATCGCAACAGTCCAATTCCGTTTAACCCATTCCGCCAAAATCGGGGGGGGGCTCACCTCCGAACATTTTTCGGTTGTAAGGACGCAATGAGTGTGAAAGCAGGCGAGAGGGGAATCGCGGTAGGGATTGAAGCACATTACAAGCGCGAGGCACGAGCGCGCAGTTAGTGCGGAAAGCCCGACGGCGCGCAGCAAAGCAAGCGCCGGACCGCCCAAATAATTCGGTTAAACGTGAAAATCGGTTAAACGTGGAAATCGGTTAAACGTGAAAATCGGTTAAACGTGAAAACGTGGAAACGGTTAAACGTGAAAATCGGTTAAACGTGGAAACGGTTAAACGTGAAAATCGGTTAAACGTGAAAACGTGGAAACGGTTAATGGATTCGAGAAGCGTGAAAATCGAGAAGCGAGAATGCTTCAACAAGACGGGACGGGATGATTCCGTAATTTCATCCTCAGAAAAATCAATGGATTACGATAAGGTCTTATTTTTTTCCGTACTTTTGCGGCCGACAATATTTATACATTATGAAGAGACTTTTTCTTGCTATCGTATTGATGGTGAGTTTTTTATGTGTATTTTCACAAAACTTCACCCTGCAACGCAACACTCAACCTTATCAAGTTTCATTTACACAACCCCAACCCGGCGTCTACCAACTGACTTTCGACATTGATAACGCCTCCATTCAAGAGGTGGAACACAACGGTGTAATTTACAGCAAACTCAATTGGGCTGTTTCTACGGTAACCGACCAAAAAGGATGGGCCGAACTGCCTTTCGTGAGCGCAGCCATACAACTTCCTGCCGACAAGAATGTTGACATGGAAGTAACCCCGGTGAGCAGTGTCATTATCCCGCTTCGCCACCCGATGCTTCCCTCTCGCGGCGTCATCTACCGCAACCAAGAACCCAGCGAAATCCCGTTCGAAGTGGATCCCGCTTCGCTCACCCATACCAACTACCCCGCCGACATCGCTACGATGGATTCCCCTTTCATCGTCCGCGACGTGCGCGGCACCTCCGTCCGCCTCTTCCCCTTCCATTACAACGCGGTTGACAACAGCCTCACATTCTATGACAAGGTGATTGTCACCCTCCGCGAAAACAGTCAGCCCGCCACCAACCCGCTCACGCGCATCAACACGACACCGGTGAAAGAGTCCATCGGACTGTACCAGAGTTTGTTCGTCAACTACGAGCCGAGCCGCGACGCCCTCTCCCAAGGTGAAAAGGGCGACATTCTCGTGCTGACCACCTCGGCTTACGAGAACGCTGCCGACACATACATCCAGTGGAAAAAAGAGATGGGCTACAATGTCACCAAAGAGGTTGTCAATGTCAACACCAACGTAAGCAACAACATCGCGGCCGCCTATAACGACAATGCCAACCTGATGTATGTTCAGCTTTTTGGCGACTGGGCCGACATCAAGTCGAACACAATTACGGCGGATTACGAAGCCGCACCCGCTGACCCGAAGATGGGCTGCGTGGCCGGCAACGACAACTACCCAGACATCGCCATCGGCCGTTTCTCCTGTAGCACTGACGCCCAGGCGTTGATTCAGGTAAATAAGGCCATCAATTACGAAAAAAGTCCGAACATGGACGCTGGGTGGCGCGAGACTTTCATCGGCATCGGTTCCGCTGAGGGTAGCGGCACGGGAGATGACAACGAGATTGACTACGTCCACGTTCAGCGCATCTACAGCGAGCGTCTGCAACCGTTTACCTATACCACCGAAAACGGGAACTATGGCAACAATGCCAGCGCAAGCACTTTGGCCGGACATGTGAATGCCGGTGCTTCCACCATCGCTTACTGCGGTCACGGAGACGAAACTTACTTTGTAACAACCAATTACAACAACAGCAATGTTAATTCTTCCACCAATGGCGACAAACTTCCCTTCGTTGTTGCCGTTGCCTGCGTGAACGGAAAGTTCAACCGCAGCGGCGGCGACTGCTTTGCTGAAGCATGGTTGAAAAAACAAAACGGCGGCGCTGTCGTCACCCTGATGTCCACCATCAACCAACCCTGGACTCCCCCGCAGCGCGGTCAGGACTATTTCTACGACATCCTCACGGGTGGCTTCGACTACAGTCAGTACAGTGGCCAAAACGGTATCAACACCAACGAACAGCGCACCCACTGGGGCTCCATCGTGGTGAATGCCTTCACGCTCGCACTTACCGAAAGCAATACCTCCAGCGACCTGCAGACTTTCCAAACCTGGACCACTTTCGGAGATGCTTCTCTGCAACTCCGCACCAAACAACCCGTCACCCTCACTTCTTCCATGAATACTTTGATGACGGGCGTGCCTTACACGACCACCATCACCGCCGGCGGTCAGCCCGTGGCTGATGCCTTGGTCTGCATTTCCCAAAACGGCACCTACCTCAGCGCCTACACCGATGCCAACGGCCAGGTAACGATTCCCCACACCTTTGATGCTGGTGAAGTGCTGTTGGTAGTTACTGCTTTCAACACCACCACCATTTACGAAACCATTCCCTGCACCGCGGGAAATGTTCCTTACCTGGTGCTCGAATCTCACACCCCCGACATTGTTGAAGCCGGTCAGAACCATTATGTTACGCTGACACTCAAAAATTTGGGCGGCGTGGCCACGACCACCAATACCACAGTCAGCATTACCAGCAACGATGCCGACATCACCGTTGTTGATGCCAACGGCAAGTTTGCTCCGATGGCTGCCAATGGCGGTACCGCCACCGATAACAACGGTTTCCAAATCGCTGTCAGCAACAATGTTACCACCGGACAAACTTTCACCCTCGACTGGAATGCCGTCAACGGCAGCGACAGTTGGCACGGCACTTTCCAAATTACCGCCCTCGGCAGCGACTGCGTGGCACCTACCGGCCTGACGGCCACAGCCAACGGCAACACTATTGTTCTGAACAGGGATGACAACTCCACCATCGAGACTGAGACGATTGAAGACGACGCGGCAAGCCACACCTACGAAACCATCAATTCCGCTGGAACGGTCGGATGGACCTACCACGATGAAGATGGCGCCAACACAGGAACTTTCAGTGGCGTCAGCTATACGGGAGCAGGCTCCCCCATGGCTTTCATCGTGCTGGATGACAGTCAGATGACGGGCAGCAGCGTCGTATCTGCCCACTCTGGCCACAAATATTTCGGCGATGCCTATGCCTCCGGGAGCAGTTACTGGAGCAGCACCCCCAACGACGACTGGATGATCAGTCCCGAGCTCAACTACAACTCACCTTTCACCATTTCCTTCTACGCTCGTTCGTACTCAAGCAGTTATTCACAAGAACAATTTGAAATTGCATATTCCACCACCAACACCAATGCCAGCAGTTTCACCACGGTGGGCAACACAACCACAACCACAACTACTTGGACACTCTACACCCAAACCATTCCGGCGAATGCGAAATATGTGGCCATCCATTGCGTTTCCAACGACCAGTACATTTTCTGTGTGGATGACATCACCATTTCCGGTGAAGCGGGCACGGGCAACCACTACAACCTCTACCGCGACGGTGTGCTGATTGCTGAAAACATCACCGGTGGCAGCTATACCGACCACAATTTGGCAGAAGGAACCTACTGTTACTCTCTCCGCATTGCCTGCGGTGAAGGTTTCGAATCACCGGCGGCCACAGAATGCGTTACCGTTGGAACTCCCGAACCCGAAATCTGTGACGCTCCCACTGGCCTGACCGTGACAGCTTCCCCAACCCAATTGGGACTGAGCTGGAATATCGCTGACGGCGCTATCGCTTACAAGGTTTACCGCAACGGAAATGCTATCGCGACCACTCCCAACAACTACTACACCGATGCAACAGTACAGCCGGGTGTCACTTATGCGTATGCCGTGAAAACGGTTTGCACCGGCGGCGAGTCGGCACTTTCCAACACGGTGAACGGGCAGACGGGCATTGAAAGTTACGGTGATGCAACGGTGAACATTTTCCCCAACCCGGCTCAACAGTTGCTGAATGTGGAAGGTGAAAATATCGCCGAAATCAGCATCTACAGCGCAATGGGACAGTTGGTGTTGAACGCACACCCGAGTGAAAACCGCACCCAGTTGAATGTTGCCAACCTGACACGTGGTATATATATGGTAAAAGTCGTTACCGCCGACGGAGGCACAGCTGTCCGCAAAGTCATTCTGAAATAAAAAAATGTCACTCATGCCGAACATTTGCGACACTTTCGCACTTCTATCCTTAGAACTTTTTTCTTCACGATTATAATATTCTCATGAATGATGATATAAGAATGGGCGGCTTTCAAATTTTGCCGCCAGTTGTTAAGAACTTATTGATAATCAATGCTTTATTCTTCTTCGCCACCATTGTATTACGAAATTTGGGCATTGATTTGGAGGCTTGGTTGGGACTTCATTATTTTACAGCCAAAGACTTTCACTTCTGGCAGCCCATCACATACATGTTCATGCACGCCAACTTCGGGCATCTGTTTTTCAACATGTTTTCGTTGTGGATGTTTGGTGCGGCGGTGGAAAACTACTGGGGGCCGAAGCGGTTTCTCATTTACTACTTCATCACGGGCATCGGCGCCGGCTTCGTGCATTACGCCGTCATCGCATTTCAGTATCAGCCCGACCTCAACCTCATCAATGCCTTCCTGAGCAATCCCGACTTCACCCATTTTGCCAGTTTCTATGAAAACAATGGAATTTCCTGGCTGCATCCAGATTTTAGAAGTTATCTGGACCAACAGTACGCCATTTTATCATCAGATCCAACGAATCAATTAGTAATCAATGAATTATCATTTCATTTTAGCGAATTGAAAGATACTTACATGATGTTTTTGAATCAGCACATCATTGTAGGTGCCTCAGGTGCGGTTTTTGGTTTGTTGCTGGCTTTCGGCATGTTGTTTCCGGAGTCGAGAATTTACCTTTATTTCCTCATTCCCATCAAGGCCAAATGGTTTGTGCTTATTTTCGGTGGACTGGAATTGATATACGGTATCACGGGAACGGCAGACGGCGTTGGTCACTTTGCCCATCTTGGCGGCATGCTTTTCGGCATCATCCTCATTTTGCTTTGGCGCAAGATGGACAAACAGCGCAACAACGCTTACGACGAATGGTACTAACAACTCAGCACTGACATGTTTCGAAATCGATTGTACTTTTGGTGGTTAGGAGTCAAGCAGTTTTTCCGTTCGAAAAGCATGCTGAGCCGCTTGATACTCATCAACATTGTGGTTTGGGCGGTGATGTTTGCGGCAGATATTCTGGTACGCGTCGGCGCATTTCTCATGGGCAGCCAATTTTCATTGATTCCGTTGCTGGATGACTTTTTGGCCTTCCACACCAATTATTGGCTGATAATCACGCGCCCATGGACAATTGTGACGAGTTTGTTTGTTCACGGTGGCTTTTGGCATCTGTTTTTCAACATGATCTGCCTATATGTTTTCGGCCAGATTTTTCTTTCTTATAAAAGTGAAAAACAGTTGTTGGCCACCTACCTCATTGGCGGGGTTTGTGGCAACTTGATATATCTGTTGGCGTATCACACCTTCCCGGTTTTCGCACCCGTGGTGGATTTATCTTGCTGTGTCGGCGCGTCGGGAGCCATTATGGCAATACTTTTTGCCATCACTATTTTTCGGCCCAATCACCCCATCGGACTGTTGTTTGTGGGGCAGGCACCATTGAAATGGCTCGCAGCTTTCTTCATTTTCATCGACTTGATGGGCTTGATGGGTGAAAATGCCGGCGGGCATTTTTCGCATTTGGGTGGCGCCTTGTATGGCTGTGTGGCTGCCTTGTTTTGGCTCTACGGCAACCAAGTGTTGAAATTCAAACCCAAAGTTAAACCGCCGAAAAAACCCAAATTTGCATATTCTTCAAAATCAGACACACAGACTTCTTCCGCATCGCAGAAAGAAAAGGACGAAAAACGCATCGAAGCCATTCTCGACAAAATTGCCAAGGAAGGCTACGGCGGATTGACGGCAGAAGAAAAAGATTTCCTCTATCATTTTAAAAGATAATCATTTATAAAAAACAGCATGGCACGCAAAGGCAATTTCAAGAGATTGTTTCATTGGATATTTCTTTCATTAAACATCATAGCAGTTTTATTACTGCTGCTTTCGTTTTTGGCCCAATACATTCATCCCTCAGCCTCACGACTGACTGTTTTTTGCGGAATCGCCTTTCCTTACTTTTTCGCTGTCAATTTTGCTTTCGTCATTGCCTGGCTGTTTTTCGACTACCGCTATTGCCTGATTTCCATCGTCTGTTTGTTGATGAATGTCGGCACGGTGGACAAACATTTTCAGTTTCGCGGAGCGGAAATTCCGGAAAACTGTCCGAATCCGGTGAAAATCATGAGTTACAATGTCAATCTGTTTGGTTTGTATAAAGACAGTGACATGGCGCGTCGGCGTTCGGATTTGAAAGAGATCATCACCTATCTTCGGGAGGTGAATCCCGACATTGCCTGTTTTCAGGAATTTTTCTGGGACCGAAGTGAGACGTTGAATTTTCACACGAAGGACCAGGTATCGAACCTGATGAACATCGATGAGACGCCGGAACACATGTATCTGTATTTCACCGACACGTCTCAAAACAAATACTATTTCGGATTGGCGGTTTTCAGCAAATATAAAATTGTGGGAGCCGGCCCGGTGGTTGACGATGCTTCTTCGAATGCCATTGTGTATGTGGACATCAAGTTTCGGGATGACACGGTGCGGGTTTACAACGCGCATTTGACCTCCATTCACATGAGTGCTACCGACTATGCCATCAGCAAGCAGCTGACTACCAACGCCGGACAGGACCCGATGTTTGAGAAAAATGCGAAGAAGTTGTACCGTAAAGTTTCCGATGCCGCTGTGTTGCGTCAGCACCAAGCCGACTCTTTGCGGGCGCACATCGACAGTTGCCCCTATCCTGTCATTGTCTGCGGCGACTTCAACGACACGCCGGCGGGATACTGTTACAACAAAGTGGCGCGCAAGTTGGAAGACACCTTCCGCCAGAGCGGAAAGGGAAAAGGCGCCACCTATCACGGAAATTCCATGCCGAACTATCGCATCGACTACATTTTACACAGTCCGTGCTATCTTTCCTACGGCCACACCGTGGGCAAAAACATCGGTGTTTCCGACCACTATCCTGCCATTGCCACCATTTCATTAAGAAAGAAAAATTAGAAAAAGATAATTGTTTGCAAAAATCCCGTATTTTTGCAGCCCTTTTGTAACAACCATTTTATTAATTTAAAACTTCTCACTTTTATGGAAGAAAAAGACCTTCTCCGCACGGAAAATGATGAAAATCAGGATCTTAATGCGACCGCTGGCACTTCTGAAGAAGTCCAACCCACAGTAAATGAAGAAACTACGGAACAACCGGCCGAGCCTGCCGTTGCTACCGAAGAACCGGCTCAAGCACCCGCAGTTGAAGAAACTGCCGTTGAGGCCCCGGCCGCTGAAGTCGCAGAACCTCAGTCCGCCGAAGCCATGATGGCAGAAATCGAAACCGGCAATGCAGAAACCGCAGAAACCGAAACCGAGGAAGAAAATGAAACCCCGGCAGAATCCATCGAACAAATCGAAGCTGAGTACAAAGACCTCAACCTCGATGAAGCTGTGGAAGAACTCCACCGCATCGTAGCCGACCCCGACTACAATAAAATCAAACAACGCGTCGGCGTGCTCCGCTCCAAGGTCATCGCCATGCTGAAAGAAATCAGAAAAGAACAATTGGAGAAATTCCTCGCCGAAGGCGGCGACAAAAACGCCTTCGAACCGGAAAAAAGCGATGTGGAAAACAAATTCGACAACGCCCTCCACATTTTCAAAAACAATAAAAATAAGTTCTTGGAAAATATTGAGGCCGAAAAACAACGCAACCTCGAAGCCAAAAACGCCATCATTGAAGAACTCCGCGTGCTCGTTGAAAATGAAAACAACCTCAAAACCCTCAACGACAAATTCAAAGAACTTCAGGAAAAATGGAAAAACGTAGGACCCGTTCCGCAAAACGAATCCAACAACCTCTGGCAAAACTACCATTTCTATGTAGAAAAATTCTTCGACATCCTCCGAATCAACAAGGAACTCAAAACCCTTGACCTTAAAAAGAACCTCGAACAGAAAATCAAACTTTGCGAACAGGCAGAATCTCTCCTCCTGAACGACTCCATCAATCAGTCATTCAAAGAATTACAAGACCTTCACAACGAATGGAAGGAAATTGGACCCGTTCCGGAAGACAAAAAGGAAGAGCTTTGGGAACGCTTCAAAAACGCTTCCGACCAAATCAACCAGCGCCGTCGCGAACATTATGACCAAATTTATGCCGAACAGCAGAACAATTACAATGCCAAGGTCGTTTTGTGCGAAAAAGCTGAAGAATTTACCGCTCAACCCTCTGAAAATGCCAAGGAATTCAATGCCATCAGCGACCAACTGACCGAACTTCTCAAGGTTTGGAAAACCCTCGGCGCCGCACCGCCAAAGGTTAATGAGGAAATCTGGACCCGTTTCAAAGGCACTCTCGACAAATTCTTTGAAAAGAAGAAAGAGTTCTTCGGCAAAATCAAAGATGAACAGCAGACCAACTACAACATGAAGGTCGACCTGGCCATCCGCGCCGAAGCCATCGCCAAACGTACCGACTGGCGCGCCGCTACCGACGAAATCATCCAGCTCCAAAAGGAATGGAAGGAAATCGGCGCCACCTCTCGCAAACATTCAGAAGCCATTTGGAAACGCTTCCGCGGCGCTTGCGACCAGTTCTTCGAAGCCAAAGCCAACTACTTCAACAACGCTCAGGAAATCGAAGCCGAAAACCTCAAGAAGAAAGAAGACCTCATCGAACGCATCAAAAACCATGAGTTCGGCGCCGACCGCAACGAAAACCTCGAAGCCATCAAGGCTTACCAACGCGAATGGACCGAAATCGGTTTCGTTCCGAAAAAAGAAACAGACCGTATCTACACCGCTTATCGCCAAGCCCTCGACAAACGCTTCGCCGACCTCAAAATGAGCGCAGAAGACCGTCGCCGCGACAACTACCGCAGCCGCATCGACAACATCCTCAGCGACCCGAACGCCGACCGCCTCCTCGATAAGGAAAAACGCTTCCTCTCCAACAAACTCGAACAACTCAAAAACGATATTTCCATCTGGGAAAACAACCTCGGTTTCTTCGCCAACTCCAAAAACGCCGACCTCCTCAAAGCCGAATTTACCAAGAAAATTGACGCCGCCAACCAGGAAGTCAAAGAGCTGGAATACAAAATCAAAACGATGAACGAAAAACCGAAAGAAGAGTAGCCATGACCGCCGCCGAGATCATCCGA
>JAKSME010000005.1 GCA_024400785.1 Bacteroidales bacterium | reverse complement strand
TGCGGAATGGCGCGCAACCGCTGAATGATAGATTCAAGGACATCGTCGTTGACCATGAGGGCATCGCCACCGGAGAGGAGGACGTCGCGAACTTGCGGGGTGCGTGCGATGTAGTCGATTGCTTTCTGAATGCGTTCTGCTGGCATCTGGCAGTCGTTCTGACCGGCGAAACGACGACGGGTGCAGTGACGACAGTACATGGAACATTGGTCGGTGATGAGCAACAGCACGCGGTCCGGATAACGGTGGGTCAAACCGGGAACGGGAGAGTCTTCATCTTCGTGAAGCGGGTCGAGCAGGTCGGCTGCCGACTGGTGTACTTCAGCGGCTGTCGGGATGGCCTGACGGCGGATGGGACAATAAGGATCGTTCGGGTCAATCAAACTGAGGTAGTAAGGGGTGATGGCCATACGGAGGGTCTGAAGGGTTTTGCTGACGCCCTCTGCCTCTTCGTCGGTCAAATCAACATACTTTTTCAGTTGTTCCAGGTTTTCAATTCTGTTCTGTACTTGCCATTTCCAATCGTTCCATTGTTCATCGGTTACGTTTGGAAAAAGTTCTTTTCTTCTACTTGCCATTATATCAATATTTTATATAAATTTTATAAATCACGCTAAGCGGCGGCAAAAATACAAAAAAGTTGGAATTTTTGTCCTCCCGCTGGGAGTTTTTTGCTTTACTTCTTTCTTTGGTTTTGATTGGCGAGAATGTCAACGAAGTTGCAAGCCGCATTTTGGACGCTTCCGAAGTTGGAACCCAAAGAGCTGCTGACGTCGAGTACCAAGATGATGGCTGCGGTTTTCTTTACCACTTCGGTATGGGTTTGTGACATCGGGTTGAACTCGACATCCTGTGCGTAAGCGCCGCCGATTCCGAGAGAGGTTTTGAAAAGTTTCACATGGTCGGTGTCCACCGCGTCATTGTTGGTATCACGCAAGTTTTTGAAAGTGAAGGAGAAAATGGATCCGTTCACCTGTCGGCCGGTGATAGTGCTGCCAGAATTGGAAACGAGGCCGGTATACACGATATTGGAAAGCGTGTTGTTGGAATTGAGGGTGGCTTCGATTTTGCAATTCGACTGTTCGGGCGTGGCGGCGCCGTCGAAAACAAATACAATATGGTCGGTGCCACCGCAGGAAAATTGGAAGGTGACATCAGTCATGGTGTTGTAGGTGGTAATGTTGCTGGCGATTTGTCCGAACTCGTTGCTGATGGTGGAATACTCAGAAAGAACGATGGCATTCTCGTCGGTACTGGAGAGGTCCTCGATGGTACCGCGGAACACATTCGGATCGATGGAGGCGCTTTGGACACCGATGCCGTAAGCGGAAAGGCGATGACCGTGGAAAAGTTGGTTGCGGACCCTGTCGCGAAGCGCTACCTGGTACGCACTACGATCAGCGTAGTTGCTGTTCCACTGGCTGTTAGCGAACCAAACAGATGAGTTATCGATACCATCGGTAAAACTTACGAGATTGATGCTGTAAAGATTGTCGGGGAATTTGACGCGTTTGAGAGCGTTCAACGAGCTGTCGACGGTATAAAGCAATGCGGTAGCATCGTCGGAGCTGTTCAAACTGCGTATCCATCCCTTGATGGTGTTGCAGGTGCCGGGCGTCACCTTGGTATAGTCCATTTTGGCAACAATGCCATTGTTGAAAGCAAAAATCGACAAATAAATACCATCTTCGGTAATGTAACGGTCATATTCATTGGCGGGTGTGGGCTGCGGTTTTTTGCAAGAAACCGTCAACAGGCACAATGTGCTCACTGCAAGGAGCATCACAAAAAGCATCTTTTTCATATCCATATTTATTTAAAGGTTAAACAATTTATTATTTAGCGGGCGCATAGACCGCATTCACGACGGCTCCGTTTAGCAGTCTGCCCGACATTTCCAATTTTTTTTCTTTTGCGTCCGACATCCAAACCACACGCACGGTTTCTCGATTTTGTTCAAGAATAAAACCGCCTATGGCTTGCC
This sequence comes from Bacteroidales bacterium, assembly GCA_024400785.1. Classification (GTDB taxonomy): domain Bacteria; phylum Bacteroidota; class Bacteroidia; order Bacteroidales; family WCHB1-69; genus UBA1756. The sequence goes on along the minus strand of JAKSME010000005.1, from coordinate 41,968 downwards.
AATAACATTGGGCAAAATCGCCAGCAACAGCTGTAAATGTTTGATTATCTTTATACTTTATAGAAGGTTCTTCGGGAACAAATTCTTTGTAGAAAAATTCAGTGGTTTTTTCTTGAATAAAGTAAAATTTGTCGTTCGGTTGGTTGTTTTTATCAACATGGGGAGCATGGCCACAGCCGTCGAAGGTGTAAAGTTTCTGTCTGTAACCCAGCGTTTTAGCTCGTGCATGGATGGGATTTGAACCGAACATTTTATTGAAAAACAATTTGCTGATGCCGAGTTTGATATCTTTAAAAGGGACTTCCTCACCATAAGGAACGACCTGGTCGGCATTACCGTGAAAAGAGATGATGGAGATGTTGGCATTGTCGATCATGGAGATATCATGAACGGCGCCCCACATATTGCAGATGCAACGGATTTTATAAGTCTCTTTCAACGTGTTACCCGAGGATTCGATGGGACCGAGATCTTCATTTCCGAAACTTTTTTTCGAGGATTCCGGACGATTTTTATTACGCATAAAAGCGAGATTCAGCGTGGTGATACCGCCCGCACTGCTGCCCGCGACGAAAAGATAATTCGGATCGATGCGGAACTTCCCCTTGTTGTGAATCAAATAGCGCATGGCAGCGGCTGCATCCTGCGTGGCACAATATCCGCAACGCTCAATGGAACCTTTGGTGGGTTTGAAACCCATACGGTAATTGATGGACGCAACGACATAGCCCATTTTGGCATAATGACGGCACCACAGCACTATCGGATTGTCTTTTTTATCCCCGATATAAAAACCGCCTCCGTGAATAAACATAATCAGCGGACGCTTTTCCTGCGAGTCGTTCTTGGGAAGATACAAATCCATGCGCAAATCAAATTGTTTCGTGGAAAGGGTTTGCGCAATCCCCGAGGCGATAATTTTGGCATAGTTGGTAGAATTTTCCTCGCGAGAAACCCAGTAACCTTCTGCGGAGCCGTACTTTACATCATTGATAACTTCCACATCGAAATACTCATCTTGGTAACGACTACTGTCGGTGTTTTTTTTGAAAGTCGGCTCAATATAGGTGGAAAAAGAAAAATCTTTGGCTGCTTTTCCTTCTACAAAACTTCCTTTAAAACTATAGTCATCGGACGATGCGCGGTAATTTTTCCATACCGTTTTTTTGCCATTAACAACCAACAGGCACTTTTCCCGTTTCGCTTTTCCTGTGAAATTCACCGGGGAAACTATTGCATTTTCACCAATTTTGTAAAAGGTTCCAGAGAACTTCTTCTTTTCTATATCGTTGAATATGAGGATATATTCCTGACTTTCAATTTTCCCATAATAATAAATATGGGGTTTGATATTGGCAGGAAGGCTCACCAACTCTGACTCATCCTGTTCAAAGGCTTTCACCTCTGCGGCGTTGGCAGCCGCAAGTTCAGCCTCAGTCCTATCGCTGTCGGTAGAAGCGTTGCTGTTGTGGCGAACAATCCCAAAACGCAAGCGACAAAAACCAGCAGAAAGGCCTTTCCGACAATGGATAAAATGCGATGAAGATACTTCATAGGGTAAAAAAATTCGAGCGGCAAAGTTACTATTTTATCAATAAATCATAACGATGAAAATCGGGGATTATTTTCTTTTTTTGCCACAAAGCGAAACGACTCGAGTATTCATTTTAAATGCCGAAAAAAACATATCTTATTTTGTTAAAATGGAATGATTTCATTTTAAATAATTCAAATAAAAGCACTACTTTTGCCACTCAAAAATTTCACAATTAAAAGTAATAAAAAAGCCAATTTCCTTCAGAAATAGCAGCCATCACTTTCATTGAAGTTTGATAAGGCAATAATTTGTAAGGATTTTATTCGTACTTTAATGATTGGCTGTGCCGCAGGACGCAAGTCATAAATTTTTCAAATACACGACAGAACGGGATGATTTTTGAAGGAATAAACAGCCAAGAATTCCAACCCGAAAAAAATAGTACTTTTGCAAAATTAAAAATTCATTAGCAAACTCATGACTACACAAGAACAAAAATCTGCTGCCAAGGCATTCGCAATAGAATGGGGAAATCGTGGAGATGAAAAAAGCGAAACACAATCGTTTTGGATGTCGTTGCTCCGCACTGTATTTGAAATCGCTGAACCACAGAAATTTATCGAGTTTGAAAAGCGTGTACAGCTTGCGCACGTGAGTTTCATCGATGCCTACATCGAAGCCACAAAAGTCTTGATTGAGCAGAAAAGTTCTGATGTGGATTTGCACAAGGGCTACAAGCAGAGCGATGGTTCCATACTGACGCCTTTTCAGCAGGCCAAGCGCTATGCCAACGAACTGCCTTATTCCTTGCGTCCGCGCTGGGTGGTGGTGAGCAACTTTCAGTCGTTTTTGGTTTACGATATGGAAAATCCAAATGGCGAGCCCATTGAGATTTTGCTGGAAAATTTTGACAAAGAGTACTATCGTCTTTCATTCCTAACCGCCATCGCGAATCCCCATTTGAAAAAGGAAATGGAGGTCAGCATAAAAGCGGGCGACCTGGTGGGCAAGATTTATGATGCGCTGCTACCGCAGTACAAGGATCCCACCAGCGCCGAAACCCTCCACAGCTTGAATATGCTCTGCGTGCGTCTGGTGTTCTGTCTGTATGCCGAAGATGCGGGCGTTTTCGGGAAACGCAGTATGTTTCACGACTATATGTCGGAATTCGATGCCCGTAATTTCCGCCGCGCGCTAATTGACTTGTTTAAAGTTTTAGACACCAAAGTTGAAGACCGAGACCCGTATATGGATGAAGCGCTATCGGCCTTCCCGTATGTGAATGGCGGTCTGTTTTCGGATTGCAACGTCGAGATTCCGAATTTCACCGACGAACTGCGCGCGCTGATTTTGGAAAAGGCGTCCGACGATTTCGACTGGAGCGAAATCAGTCCCACCATTTTCGGTGCCGTATTCGAATCGACATTGAATCCGGTGACGCGCCGTTCGGGCGGTATGCACTATACCTCTATCGAAAACATCCATAAAGTTATCGACCCGCTGTTCTTTAATGATTTGCGCCGCGAGTTTGATGAAATAAAAGCCGAGAAAGTAGGAAAATTGCAAACGAAAAAAGCAGCAGAATTTCAGAAGAAACTCTCTGAACTGAAATTTCTGGATCCTGCCTGCGGAAGTGGCAACTTTCTGACGGAGACTTACCTGTCGCTGCGCCGTTTGGAAAATGAGGCCATCCGTCTTCAGACTAAGGGACAGGTACAAATGGGTTTTGAAGAAACCAATCCGGTGAAAGTCTCCATTCATCAGTTCTATGGCATCGAAATCAACGATTTCGCGGCAGATGTCGCAACCACCGCATTGTGGATTGCCGAGAGTCAGATGCTGAAGGAGACTTCCTCCATTGTGGACTTCGATTTGGATATGCTGCCGCTGAAAACCTATCACAATATCAAGAAGGGCAACGCGTTACGCTTGTCATGGACGGAATGGCCTATCGTTGAAGAGCGTACGGCCATCATTGCGAAGCGAACCAATGTCTATCCTATGCAAGATGCTCCGACCTTGACGGTGAGCGAGCCGCCGATACGATATAACAATATTGATTTATACAGCGACGAAATCAATCTGCATCCCAAGCGGAGAGAACCAGAAACGTACCGTGTGGACTTCGATTATATTATGGGGAATCCGCCGTTTGTAGGGCATCAAATGACAACAGAAAGTCAGAAAAATGATATTCAGTGTGTTTTTGGTGGGAATTGGAAAAATGTTGGTCGCTTGGATTATGTGAGTTGTTGGTATTTGAGGGCATCTCAAGTTATCAAAGATACAAAAACCAGAGTAGCATTAGTATCTACAAATTCTGTTACACAAGGTGAACAGACTGCTGCACTTTGGAAGCCCTTGTTTGAGAAATTTGGCATTCATATTGATTTCGCCTACCGTACTTTCCGCTGGGACAGCGAATCAACATTAAAAGCGCACGTCCACTGCGTTATTATTGGTTTCTCTCACGAAGAGAATACAAGTTTGAAAGTATTATACACTGATAAGGAAACACAAGAAATGGCTCATAATATATCTCCATATTTAATAGATGCTCCAACTGTGTTTATAGAAAGTCGTAAAAAGTCAATTTGTGATGTGCCCGAAATCAGAAAAGGAAATCAGCCGACAGATGGTGGCAATTTGATTATTGAAGAAAGTGAATATGCCGATTTTATAAAAAAGGAACCCATTGCACAAAAATACATAAAAAGATTGCTTGGTGCTGATGAATATATAAATAACAAAAATAGGTATTGTTTGTGGTTGGTTGATGCTTCGCCCAACGAGTTACGCCAAATGCCATTAGTAATGGGAAGAATTAAAAAGGTTAGAGAGATGAGGTTAAATAGTACTGATGCAACTACTCGTAGAAAAGCAGACACACCTCATCTATTTAGAGAAACTAACAATCCTAAAACATTTATAGTCATTCCAAGTACATCATCAGAAAAAAGGCGATACATTCCCCTTGGTTTTTTAGATGAAAATACGATTCCTACTAACGCTAATCTGATTATTCCAGACGCTACCCTCTACCATTTTGGCATTCTGACTGCCGATGTCCACAGGGGGTGGATGCGCGTGGTTTGCGGCCGACTGAAATCGGATTATCGCTATTCCAAAGACATTGTATATAACAATTTTCCATGGCCTACACCGACGGAAGACCAGAAGACTAAAATTGAGCAGACAGCGCAAGCCATCCTGGATGCGCGGGCAAAATATCCGGAAAGTTCGTTGGCCGATTTGTACGATGATGTCACAATGCCACCCGAGCTGCGCAAAGCCCATAAGGAAAATGATCATGCCGTGATGGCTGCCTACGGTTTCAATGCAACAATTCTATCCTCTAACAATGAATCTCAAATTGTTGCTGAATTATTCAGACTCTATCAAACAATAATAGAACAAGAACAATGAAAAATGAAAAAATAGATTTCTTGAGCAAAAATGACTCAAAATAAACACCGATATACCACTGTTCTGAATTTCACTGTCAATTTGACGGAAAGTGAGTGCGCGGCGGAGCTATTCAGTTTATACGAGAAGTTGGAGAAGTAATAATAGAGCTCAACTCTCGCATGCCGATTTTTTTTGTTTTGATTGAAAAGGCTGTGCCGCAGGACGCAAGTCATAAGTCAATTAAAATCAATACCAAGCCTGAAACTTGAATAAAGGAGTGAGATTGTGGAGAGTTCCGGCATTTTCCTATGGGGATGTTCCGTCCCCCACTTTTCGCACATTCCCCCCCCAAAAAATCCGCAAAACCAATTTGAAAAAGGATGCCGTTAACCGATGTTGACGGCCATTTTTTGTCCAAATCGTTTAAAATGAAAAATCGCATAAACTTCTGATTATGCGATTTTTGCGGAGAGTGAGGGATTCGAACCCCCGGACCCGTTAAGGTCAACGGTTTTCAAGACCGCCGCGATCGACCACTCCGCCAACTCTCCGCTGCAAAAATACGATTTTTTTTACTTTTACAACACCTTCCAAAAAATTTTTTTTAATCCCCTTTTTCAACCCTGAAATTCAATTATTTCTTCTAACTTTGCAAAAAATGAACTTTCCTTGTTTTAATTTGTAATTAATTAAAAATCAAATATTTATATGAAAGACATCAAAGAACAATTAGCAGAAATCGGAGTTGTTAATCCGACCAACATTTACTACAACCTTTCGTATGACGAACTGTACGAACACGAGACCAAACCGGGTTTGACTGGGTTTGATCGCGCATTTCATACCAAAAACGGCGCACTTTCTGTTGATACCGGCATTTTCACCGGTCGTTCCCCGAAAGATAAATACGTGGTTTACGATGATGAAACCAAAAACAACGTTTGGTGGGCAGCCCCCGGCAAAAAAGGTTCCGACAACAAACCAATCACCCCGGAAGTTTGGAATCACCTCAAACAATTGAGCGAAAAACAGTTGAGCGGCAAGGACGTTTACGTGATGGACGGCTACGCCGGCGCTAACGAAAACTCCCGCCTCAAAATTCGCTTCGTGACCGAAGTCGCTTGGCAGGCTCATTTCATCAAAAATATGTTCATCCGTCCAAGCGAAGAGGAACTCAAGGACTTCCAGCCCGACTTTGTAGTGCTCAACAGCTGCAAAACCACCAACCCGAATTGGAAAGAGCAGGGCTTGAACAGCGAAGTTTACGTTGCCTTCAACCTGACCGAACGCATGGGCCTCATCGGTGGCACATGGTACGGCGGCGAAATGAAGAAAGGTATCTTCTCCGTAATGAATTACTTCCTGCCGTTGCGCGGCATGGCTGCCATGCACTGTTCCGCCAACCAGGGCAAAAACGGCGACACCGCCATCTTCTTCGGCCTCTCCGGCACCGGCAAAACCACCCTTTCCACCGACCCGAACCGCGCCCTCATCGGTGACGACGAACACGGCTGGGACGACAACGGCGTTTTCAACTTCGAAGGCGGCTGCTATGCCAAGTGCATCAACCTCAGCGCTGAAAAAGAACCCGACATCTACAATGCCATCAAGCGCGACGCACTTTTGGAAAACCTCGTCATTGACGAAGAAGGCAACATCGATTTCGACAGCGCGGCCAAAACCGAAAACACCCGCGTTTCCTACCCGATTTACCACATCAACAACATCGTGAAGCCCGTTTCCAAAGGCACCCACCCCAGCAAGGTCATCTTCCTTTCCGCAGACGCATTCGGCGTGCTGCCTCCGGTTTCCGTTTTGAACCGCGAACAGACGATGTACTACTTCTTAAGCGGCTACACCGCAAAACTCGCTGGTACAGAACGTGGTATCGTTACTCCGCAGCCCACCTTCTCATCCTGTTTCGGCGCTGCCTTCCTCTTGCTTCACCCGACGAAATACGCAGAAGAACTGGCCAAGAAACTTACCGAACACAACGCAACAGCTTATTTGGTAAACACCGGCTGGACCGGCGGTGGCTACGGCGTCGGCAAACGTTTCTCCTTAAAAGACACCCGCACCATCATCTCCGCCATCCTCAACAACGAACTCGTTGACTGCGAAACCACACTCGTAAAACCGTTCAACCTCTTCGTTCCGAAACATATCAACGGTTTGGACGACAACCTGCTGAATCCTGAAAACGCATGGGCCGACAAAGCCGCTTACAAAGCAAGTGCAGATCAGCTGGCTTCTTACTTCATGAAGAACTTTGAAAACTTCTCCGACACCGAACAGGGCAAAGCCCTCATCGCTGCCGGACCGTCACTTTAATCATACCAAGGATGATGGCAAAACCACTTGCCATCATCCTTTTTCCATTCCCCCATTCACCCATTTCTCTAATTCCCCAACATGAAAACCATTCGAACCACAAAAACAAATTATTTGCGCACCGGATACGGTGAAAACGACATTTTCGAACAAAAGTTCGTTGAGAGCGAAGTGCTCTATAGCGATGATGATAAAATATTGAAAGAAAGACATTTCAATACTGAAGGAAACATTGAGTCCGTCGTTGAAAACGAATACGACAGCCAAGGTCGGGTGCTCTCTTCCTCACAATTTGACGAAGGCGAAGAGCTGAGCCAGAAAAATGTTTTTGCGTATGATGAAGAAGGAAAATTGTTGAAAAAAGGTTGTTTTTATGGGGAAGGCTCCCCAGAGTACGCCACCCAATATGTTTATGAAGATGGGAAACTCGTCCGTGAAGATTCTTACAACGAAGACGAATTCGACTACACCGAAAAATCGTACGAATATGATGGAAACGGACGTGTGAAGTGTCAAACCGACTTCGATGAAGACAGTAAGGTAATGTACCGCCGCACCCACGACTACGACGAAAACGGCCGTCTGTCCAAACTGCTTTACGAAGAGGTTATGGCCAACGATAGTCGCACCTATCTTTTTACCTACGACGATAACGGTCGTAAAATCAAGGATTTAACCTATAACTTCAATGAGAAACTAATTGCAAAATCATATTACGTATATGATGAGGAAGGTCGTTTGATTGAGCAGGAAGATGAGGACCTTGACAACTACAGAAAAACAGTTTTCACCTTCGAGGGAAGCAATTGCACAAAAATCGAACAATTTGACAAAGACGGCAAACTGCTGAATTGGACAGAATACGCTTTCAACGAGCAAGGAGACGCGGTCTGTGTTAAGAGTTTCGTTCCCGACGAGGTACGCCCGGACATTTTCCGGATTTCCACCATCATTGAACAAGAATACGAATAGCAAAAAACATGGAATCATCTGACAAAAAGACTGTTAAACCTCGTTTTTGGCTCGGTTTCTCCATCGGATTGATGGTGGGTTTTATCTTTGCGATTGTCTTTTATTTTGTAGATAAATCGCTCAATGATTCCATTAAATTATTTGTCACCACGCCTAAGACTTCCGACAAAGTAGAAGCAGAAAAAGAACCCGAACCCGAGACAAGTCCGTACATCGGAAAGAAAATCTCCACCGAAAAAAACCAAAAAAAGGCGGCACAGAAAGATACGGCGTACACCATCAGTGGTGACACCCTGCTGATGGATGCCGACTTTTCATTGGACAAAGTGGATGAAGCCACTGAGGTTTACCAAGAGAAGTGCCTAACGCGCAAGCATGTTTCTGTAAAACCCTGGAAAGCAGGTGAGACGTCCACGATTTCTACTTTCGAAGTAGAAGAATGGAGCGAGTCGGCCATGAATAAAATCTCTTATTATCGCCACAATAACACTTTAAAAATCAAAGGATTAAAAATCCAAAACATCAAAATTTGGTTCCATGGCGGTCATTTTTTCCTTGAGAACAACGGTCGATATTATGCCATTCCGGAAAACGATGACTTCCACCGTCTCACTCCGACCTCCATGCCAAACGCATAAAGTGTTGAACCATGAAGAATTATCTTCTCCGTATTGGAAAATACCTTTTGCTGATTTTTTCGCTTTTCGTCATTGAACGAACGGCATTTCTTTGCGTTTACCATCAAACGGTAGCCGACATATCAAGAAATGAAATTTTTTCCACCTACTATCATGGCATCCATCTTGATATTTCCACAGCGGCCTATCTTTTCTTCATACCCTTCATTATCTTAACTTTGCAACTCATTTTCAATAAAAAATGGTTGGAAAAAATCCTCACTGGCTACTCCATTGCCGTCATCGTTTTTATTGTCCTCTCCGCCATCGCCGACATTTTTTTGTATGAAGAATGGAGCACCAAACTCAATTACAAAATTTGGTACTACCTTCGCAAACCCGATGAAGTTTTTCGAACCGCCACTTGGTTTCAACTGATTTTCGGTTCACTCGCTACCCTTTTGATTTCCGGTGGCTTGATTTGGACTTATTTGAAATGGATTTCAAAGCCCGCCGTTGTCCCGATTGAAAAATTCTATTGGCAAATCTCCCTCATTTTTGTCGGTGGAGTATTCACTATTTTTATTGGAATGCGCGGACGATTAACCGACATTCCAATTTCGCAAAGCTGTGCTTATTTTTCTAAAAATCAAATACTTAATGATGCAGCCGTCAACACACAATGGCATCTCATTAAAAGCACCATCCGTTTTCGTTCTTCCAACAAAACGAACCAATATGTTAGTATGGACCAACGAACTGCGGAGAAAATGGTGGCTGAAATGTTTGTGAATGAGAAAGACACATGCATTCAAGTACTCAATCAGTCTCGCCCCAACATTGTAGTTGTTATTTTAGAGAGTTGGTCGGCCGACCTGATTGAGAGTCTCGGCGGAAAGTCCGGCATCACTCCCTATTTTCATCAACTTGAGCAAGAGGGGTTGCTGTTCACACAGACGTATGCCACAGGCCGTCGCTCCCAGGAGGGAATTTCCGGAATCGTGAGCGGTTTTCCGGCCATTCCCGTCAATACCATCACCGATAACTTCGAAAAATACCACGCGCTGCCCAGCATCTCCGAGAAATTGAAAGCGAAAGGTTATCAAACCTCTTTCTACTTCGGTGGGAATCTCGACTACGGCAACCTGCGTGCCTACCTGATGGCGATGCAGTTCGACCGCATCATCGACGAATCATCCTTTCCAAAATCGACACCCCACGGGAAATTGAGCATTCACGATGAATATGTACTGACACGTCAACTTTCTGATTTGCACAAAGAAAAATCGCCTTTTCTTTCGGTTCTTTTCACGGGGAGCAGCCATTCTCCGTATGACATGCCCACCACTGCGGGGACCCTCGACTGGGAAGTTGACCAACTCCCCTACCTCAATTCAGCCAAATATGCGGATTGGGCGCTGGGGCAATATTTCAAAAAAGCGAAAAAAGAAGGCTGGTACGACAACACTCTTTTTGTACTCGTTGCCGACCACAGTCACGAAACATACAAAGGTTGGAAATACCATGAAGCTGGTTATCAGCATATTCCGATGCTCTGGCTCGGCGGTGCGCTGAAGGAAGAGTGGCGCGGGCAACGATGGGGCAAACTCTGCAGTTACATTGATCTCACACCTTCGTTACTCAACCAAATGGGAATTAATGCCACGGAATTCAGGTGGAGCCACGATATTTTCAATCCTTATACCCCACAGTTTGTGGCCTTCCAAAACTTGTTGGGCATCGGCTGGTTAACGCCTCAGGGCTCGCTCAGTTTGGACTTTGGCCATGACAAAATTTACTGCGGAAGCCTGCCCGACGAAGTCACTACGGAAGAAGAATTAAAAAAAGCGAAAGCCTATCTTCAGGTTTTATATCAAACTTATCTTGATTTATGAAAACCACCCGCGTTTTTATTGGAATTTTTGGCAGAAGGAACCAAGGCAAAAGCGCATTGGTAAATGCATTTGCAGGGCAAGAATTGTCTATCGTCGCCGACCGCCCGGGAACGACCACAGACGCGGTGAAAAAGACCATTGAAATTTTCGGCATTGGTCCCGTGGTGTTAGTAGACACAGCGGGCATTGATGACACCGATACCGCCATCGGACGCCAACGCGTGCAAAAATCCATCGAAATGCTCAGCATCATCGACACCGCCATCCTCGTTGTTAGCGACAACCACTTGGAATCTACTGACAAAGAACTCATTAGCAGATTCAAGGCGACAGACACGCCATTTGTTATCGTCCACAACAAGTCGGAGGAAAGTCCGTTGGCATCAGCGACTAAGAAGCTATGGGAGAGCTACGGCGCACCCGTGGTTGAGTGCAGCGCGAAACTAAAAAGCGGAATTGACACCTTGATTCGCGCGCTGGTATCGCAAGTGCCGGAAAGCGCAAAGGAAGAACGGTCGCTGTTGGGCGACAAGGTGCAACCCGGTGATTTAGTGGCACTGGTGATGCCTCAAGACGCAGAGGCGCCAGAGGGGAGACTTATTTTACCCCAGGTACAAACCATTCGCGACTTGCTCGACAACCACGCCATTGTCGCCGCCCTACAACCCGAAGAACTCGACATATTCCTTCGCTCACACAAGCCAGCTCTCGTTGTTACCGACAGCCAGGTTTTCAACCAAGTGGCCGACATCGTCCCCAAAGATATACCACTGACGAGTTTCAGCATTCTGCTGGCACGTTCCAAAGGCCATTTCGACCTTTTCATCCATGACACCCCCAGCATCGCCCATTTAAAAGATGGTGACAAAATACTCATCATGGAATCATGCACCCACACCACTTCCTGCGAAGACATCGGCCGCCACAAATTACCCACTTTGTTGCAAAAAAAGACAGGAAAAAATCTGCGATTCGACTTTGTCGCTGCGTTGGAGCCGCTGCCTAACGATCTTAATTCATACGCTCTGGCCATTCAATGTGGTGGATGCATGGTTACAAAAAAGCAACTTTGGAACCGCGTGGAAACCGTACACCAGAGCGGCATCCCCATCAGCAACTACGGCATGGCACTGGCTTGGCTGACCGACATTTTTGAGCGAGTAACCCAAATTTTTCATTCTTAGATTTTTTTACAAAAAATTAGGCAACATTTTTAATGTTTTCATGTAAAAGAAGGCAGTGCGACCATACATTATTTGTATCTTTGCACCCTTATTTTTGAAAATTATATCAACATGAAAAAATTATACAAAAGGACCCTTAGTGTGCTCAGCATCATGCTTTGCACTATCGCAATTTTTGCACAAAATTACACCATTCCCTCCTCAGGGAGCACAACGGTGAATGGCTGTTCCGGCGTCATTTTAGACCCGGGTGGAGCTGGGCAATACTCGAACAGTTGCAATGGTTACATGACCATCACTGCCAGTGAAGCAGGCTGTATGCCAAGAATTTACGGAAGTTACAACACGGAAAGCAGTTATGACTACCTATACATTTATGATGGCACAGGCACTGGAACTCAATTGGCATACTGCACCGGTACTGGTACCGTTGACGTTACCTCCACCACCGGTTCGCTTTACCTTTATTTTCACTCCGATGGTTCAGTTCAGTACGATGGTTTTGCACTAACGCTCAACTGTACCGGCGGCTGCAACTGCGGTGGCCCCGTGCTTACGTACAGCACATCCTCTGGCCATATTATTGTCAATTGGACGCCAGGCAACGGTGTAACCCACTATTTTGTTGAATATGGTCCGCACGGTTTCACCCCTGGCAACGGCACCCGCACCCGCGTCACAGGCACAAGTTACAATATCAGCGGTTTGACTGACGGCATGGAATACGACGTCTACGTTTGGTTCGACTGCGGCGACGACAATGTCATCACCACGGAAGAATCGTCAATGATTTCCGCAATTCCGAACAACATTTTCTTTGTTCCCTCCTCTGGCAGCAACTCCATCACCGCATGCAATGGCATCTTGTACGACCACGCCGGTGAAAACACCTATTCTTCTTCCCTCAATGGCTATACCATCATCCATCCAGAAACTCCCGGCTGCGTAATTCACCTTGAAGGTGACTATTACACAGAAAGTTGCTGCGACCACATTTACATTTACGATGGCGCTGGCACAGGTGGGACGCTGCTTGGTCAATACCAAGGCACAGGAATGGTTGACGTTACCTCTACCCAGGGACCGTTGACCGTTCAATTCACCACTGATGGATCCGTTCAATACGATGGTTTCGAGTTTAACTTCTCCTGCCAGGGCAGTTGTTCCTGCGGTGGTGCACCTTACGGAATTCAGGTGACACAAAGTCAAAATGGCCTCCTCGTTTCTTGGGTTGCCTCCTTAGATCCGAACCTGCTTCATTACATCATTGAATACGGTCCCGCTGGCTTCACCCCGGGAACGGGAACAACAGTCGTTGTTACGGGCAACTCTTACGAAATCATCGGCCTCACGCCACTCAGCACTTACGACATTTATGTATATTACGACTGTGGCGACGATGGCATTGTAACGGATGAAAACCCGGGTGTCATCTCCTTCTGTGTGCCCGATGCCTCTGCTTGTATCGACTTTACCGATTGGAACAATCCTGCTATTCACGGCACCTACGGAACTTTTGCCAATCCTTACCAAACTCAGGGTATTGTTGACGAAGGTTACTCTTCTCAGACCAGCCGTCACACTTTGCACTATATGAGCGAGCCCGACCCGCGTACCGGCGGCGGTTTGATGACCGTTCCCCCGTGCGAACTTTACTCCGTCCGTCTCGGAAACTGGAATACCGGTTCCGAAGCTGAAAGTATCGCTTACGACTATTCCGTTGATACTACTGATGCCGACATTCTTCTGCTTAAATATGCCGCAGTACTCGAAGACCCGAGCCACTCCGCCAGCGAGCAACCTCGCTTCGATTTCGAACTTTTGGACCAAAACGGAAACCGCATCGACCCCACCTGCGGTTACGCAAGCTTTATCGCAAATGCCAACTTGGGATGGCACAACTATAACAGCATCCTTTGGAAAGATTGGACATACGTGGGATTCGACGTTTCGGCCTATCACGGACAAACCGTCCGCGTGCGTATGACAACCTACGACTGCGACCAAGGCGGCCACTATGGTTACGCTTATTTCACCTTGAATTGTAAAAAACGTACCATTACCGCTGAAACCTGCGGCGAAATGCTCTCCAACACCTATACAGCTCCCGCCGGCTTCAACTACTCATGGTATTATGAAGACCAACCCAACAATGTTCTGTCTACAGAACAAAGTTGTACCGTTGTCGTTACCGGCGGCCACAGCACGCTGCACTGTCACGTCTCTTTCGTCGGCAACCCAAGCTGCGGTTTCGACCTGACCACCTCCTTGTCATCTCGCTATCCGTTGGCAAGTTTTGCTCCCGAACGCGACAGCTGCACCTGGAGTTTCAACATGAACAACACCAGTACCATCTCCTTCGATGGCGTGAACCCGAGCGGAACGAACGAAAATTGCGAGACCGCACACTGGGATTTCGGTGACGGTACCACTTCTGATGCTTACAGCCCGACACACGAATTCCCCGGCCCCGGAACTTACACCGTAACCCTCATCTCCGGTATCAGCAACGATGAATGCCAAGACACCGTTCGCGCGGTTATCGACCTGCTGGGCAACTACCCCGTCATCTCCGGCGATTTCGACATCTGCTTGGGTGAAGGAACGACCCTGACCGCAACCGGTGGCAATACATACATTTGGTATGAAAACGGCACCGAACTCAGTCGCGACAACTCCATCTACCTCGAACCCACAGCCACCACGACATACACGCTGAACTCTATCGCCGCCGATGGCTGCGAAGTTGAAATCAGTCAGGAAGTCGTCATCAACCCCACTTCCGAATACACATTCACAGACTCCATCTGCCAGGGCGAGTCCTACAGACAACACGGTTTCAACCTGCCCGCACAACTCTCCGCCGGAACCTTCCCCTACACCCTCGTACTTCCTAACCAGTATAATTGCGACAGTACCATAACCTTGAACTTGATAGTGAAACCCGCTCCGAACGCCGTACTTCCCCGCCCCTTCAACCATTGCTTCGAAGATTTTGGCGATGCCGTATTAACCGTTCCCTCATCAGGTTGCGAATACCAATGGAGCACCGGCGCAAACACACAAAACCTTGCTGTTTCACAAGGAGGTACATACTCCGTAACCGTAACCCAGAATGGTTGCACAAGCACTGGAGAAACTACCATTAGCGATGTATGTCCTTTCAATATCTACCTCCCCAACTCCATTACCCCGACCAACAACGACGGTATCAATGACATCTTCAGACTGCCTTCCACAAAAGGAATCGCTGTCTTCGAAATCAACATCTTCGACCGCTGGGGCCGTGTGGTCTTCAGATCAGAAGATCCACACTTCGAATGGGACGGTAACGTCGGCGGAAAAATCCTTAGCGGCCGCGTTTACACCTACCGCATTGACTTGACAACCGATGGTCATGAAAAGAGAATCATCAGCGGTTCCATCACTGTGTTGTAATAACAGTCAACCATAAAAAAACGGCCGAATATCAACATCCGGCCGTTTTTTTTATGCTCTTTCCAAATCAGGCTTCACCTCACAGTCCCACTTCCTTCATTGCACGCTCTGTCACCTTCGCCACAGCATATTCATTCATCTTATTACAGTCCACCACGACTTGATGCGGATTCAAAGTGGGGAAATCGGCCACGGGAATCACATAAAAATAGGCGAAAATATTGCGATGCGTCAAAACATGTTTCGTTTGCCATGCCAACTGAGGTGGCGTGCAGACCTGCACACCAATGGTTTGCAAATACCTGTTTACGTCAAAAATTTCGCTTGAGGTTTCCAACAGCGGGAACTCAAACAAATTCTTCCAAATGTCGTTTTGCTCACGCCTTTGGAGAAGGGTTTGAT
This sequence comes from Bacteroidales bacterium, assembly GCA_024400785.1. Classification (GTDB taxonomy): domain Bacteria; phylum Bacteroidota; class Bacteroidia; order Bacteroidales; family WCHB1-69; genus UBA1756. The sequence goes on along the minus strand of JAKSME010000005.1, from coordinate 26,184 downwards.
TGTTTTTTAAAAAGATGAAATAATGGAAATATCGATTTATAACTTTAACAACATGTTCTTTTACAGGCAATTGCGGCACCTGATTGTACTGAAAGGCATAGCAAGTTCGTGAGAATGGGCAATGGGCACAATCAGGCGATTTGGGGGTACAAAGTGTAGCTCCCATTTCCATCATTGCCTGATTGAACGAACCGGCACGCTCGGCAGGGATCCAGCGGGCACAGATTTCTTCAATGCGCCGCCGAGTCGCATCGTTGGCGATATTGTCGAAAACCCCTTGATAACGAGCGACAAAGCGTAGTACATTTCCGTCAACAGCAGGATAGGGCAGATTGAATGCAATGGAAGCGATGGCCGCTGCGGTATAGTTTCCGACACCCTTTAAATTTCGTATGTCTGCATAAGTGGAAGGAAATTTTCCGTTAAAGTCACAAACAATGCTCCGTGCGGCCGCATGAAGATTCCGAGCACGGCTGTAATACCCGAGTCCCTGCCATACCTTCAGCACCTGTGCCTCATCCGCTTCCGCCAAAGCAGTCACTGTGGGAAACGTGGCAACAAATCGGTAATAGTAGTCGATTCCCTGCACCACACGCGTTTGCTGGAGTATAATCTCTGAAATCCAAATCTTGTACGGATCCGTCTCACCCCGCCAAGGCAAATCGCGCTTGTTGACATCGAACCAATCGAGCAAAATATCGGAAAACATAACTAAAAAAAGTCACTGGGGCGAACCGCAGTGACATAAATATTATAGGTAAAATGATTCTAAGTTGATAAAATTAAGCACCTTAGTTGTTGTCGATGATTTGGAAAAGTTCATCCAACTTAGGCGTGAGGATAATTTCGGTACGACGGTTTTTCGCACGAGCTTCGGGAGTAGCGTCGGTATCGATGGGGAAATATTCACCACGACCGGAAGCAGAAATGCGTTGCGGGTCGATATCGCCATACGAAAGAATGAGTTTTACCACGGAAGTGGCGCGCATAACACTAAGATCCCAGTTGTCTTTTACCTGGCCGGAGCCATTGTAGCGCAAGTTGTCGGTGTGACCTTCAATCAGAACATTGATAGAGTTGTCGGCCTCAAGCACCTTTGCCAATTCCTTGAGAGCTTCCTTACCTTCACCTTGAACTTCCCAACGAGCGGAGGCGAAAAGCAGTTTTTCATCCATGGAGACATATACTTTTCCATTGCGTTGTTCGACCTTCAGCCCACTGCCTTCAAAGTTTTTCAGAGCGTTGCTCACTTTGTCTTTCAAGGCACGCACTTCGGCATCCTTTTGATCCAGAACCTTTTGCAACTCGGTGAGACTGCTGGCATAAGTGTTCAAAGAATCTTGTTTGGACTGCAGTTCCTGAGCCTGCTGTTCGAGTTGTTCCTGAAGGGCTTCCAACTCAGCTTGTTTCTTTTGAAGATTCAACTGAGCGCTGTCCAAATTGGAAGTGAGTTCATTGATGGCGGCGGTATTGTTCTTGTTCATCACAGCGACACTCTTGGCCAATTCGTCGTAGTCGCGGCGGGACTTAGCGTATTCGCTTTCAGTTTGGGCCAAACGGCGCGAGAGGGTGAGGGTGTCTTGTTTCAACTGGTCGACTTTGCCTTGCAAAGAGTTCACTTGGCGGTCAAAATCGCGATTTTTGTTTTGGCAATCGCGCAACTCATTGGAAGCGAATTGCTCATCTTCTCTACATTTGTTATATTTGGATTCCAATTCCAAATACTTCTGTTTAGTGACACAGGAAGTTGCACAAATGGACATAACTGCAATGGCAGCAATCAGGATTTTTCTCATTTTTGAGACGTATTATTAAATGGTTAAAATGGTTAATTTCAATAAAATAGCCAAAAAAAGGCGTTTGATTAACTGCATTTTCTTTATTTTATTGTGCAAAAATACAAATATTTTTTGGTTTTCAACACTGGTTATCAACAATTGTTGATAAATGTGGCCGTAAACTGTAATTTAAGGTTTGAAAAAGAGGACAGAAGAAAGGAAAATGGATAACGAAAATGAGGAAAAAGATTTTAGTCAAACCGTGCAAAGTTCCTAATTTTTATAGTATTTTTGCAAAACAAGAATTTACAAACCAAAATCTTTAACTATGAAAAAATTAGGTTTATTGATCGTGGCTCTCATCGCTGTTGTGCTGACGGGCTGCGACCCGCAGTGTTGCCCCGAAACCACCGTCAAGGCATACTACAAAGCTCTTCAGGAACAAGACTTTAGCACCTCCGCATCCTACATTTTGATGCAGCCGGGCGATTCGCAAAAAGAGATGACTGAAGCGTTGAAAACCGTTTATTCCAAAGATGGCGCCATCGTCTCATTTGACGTTTTCGGTTCCGCCAAAACCACCAACGACGTAGCAGAAGTTGCCGTCGCTACTGAAATTGCAAAAGCACCAAAAGGTTACGATACCAAGGGCGTTTCGACTCTCAACCTGGTGAAAAGCAATGGAAAATGGTACATTAAATTCTAACCTCTAATTTCGTTAATCATGAAAAAAGTCAACATTATCATAGCAGTTCTCGCCGCCATCCTGATGATGAGCTGCACTTCGCAGAAAAACCCGAGAGCCGTCGTCCGCGCCTACTTCAATGCCATCGAAAGTGAAGAATTCTTCGACGCCGCCACCTACTGCCTGCCGACCGAACAAATCAACTACGACGTCAAAGCCAACACGCTGCGTCAGAAATACGGCAAAGTGGTCAGAGCATACAGAATCATCGGAGTTGAGCAACTCAACGACAGCACCGCTGTTGTCGCCGTAAAAGTCAAACCCGAAGCCTCCGCCCTCATCGGCGACATCATCGAACTGATTGACGTGGCCAAGATGAATGACCAATGGTACATCGGCAAACGCCCCGCCCCCATCGACTACAGCAACTTCGGGTGGAGCGAAGAAGACCTCGAACAAATGATGCAAGAATCAGAGATGGAAGAAGAAGGTGAAGAAGAGGCCGTCAATGCAGAAATCGACGATGAACCAGAGATGGAAGAGTAGACTTTGGACTTTGGACTTTTGAGTTTTGAGTTTTGAGTTTTGATATTTGAAAATGAGGCACTGGATTTCCAATGCCTCATTTTTTTCGGAATTGTCCCGTTTCAGCTTGTTATTCTGACAGCAGAGGTGTGCTAAAATGCTGATTGTCCCGATAAATAATATTAGTAATCTGTGAACTGAGGTGTTGATTTCGTTTAACCGATTCTCTACTCCGCACAAGTGCGCCACTTCCACTGAAAAGGGGATTCATTGCTGACGCTTGATTTTCTTCCCCAAAAAATACCGCAACACCCCAATAACGCATTATGCATTATGCATTATGCATTATGCATTGTGCATTATTAATTATTCAATCGTCAACTGCTCCAAGTACTGGTGGATAGTGTTTTCCAGCCCGAGATAAAGTGCGTCGCAAATGAGAGCGTGACCGATAGAAACTTCGAGGAGGTTGGGAATGTTTTTAGCGAAATAATTCAAGTTAACGAGGGATAGGTCGTGGCCAGCATTAAGTCCAAGGCCCTGTCGTTGAGCTTCTTGTGCAGCGGCAACAAAGTCGCGGATGGCGCCTTCATGGTCAGACGGATAGTTGCGGGCATAGCTCTCGGTATAGAGTTCGATGCGGTCGGTACCGGTTTGGGCGGCATATTTCACCATTTCCACATCGGCATCAACAAAGATGGAGACGCGGATGCCGTCGCGGTGATAACCATCGACCAAACGGCGCAGAAGGTCAAGATTTTCCTTCGTGTTCCAACCGGCGTTGGAAGTGAGCGCATCGGGAGCGTCGGGAACCAAGGTCACCTGTGTCGGCACCACATTGTGTACCAGTTCATTGAAAGAGTCTGACGGATAACCTTCGATATTGAACTCCGTACGCACCTGTTTCTTCAAGTTGTAAACGTCTTCGTAACGGATGTGGCGGCCATCCGGACGCGGATGGACGGTGATGCCTTCAGCACCAAATTTTTCACAGTCTGCGGCAACTTTAAGCAGGTCGGGCATGTTGCCACCGCGAGCATTGCGCAAGGTGGCAATCTTATTTACATTAACACTCAGTCGGGTAGTTTTCATTGTTTTTCCTTTCTTTTTTAAGGCCGCAAAATTACGAAATAATTCCTCATTGCTCACTGCCAACTCCTAACATTTTTGTATTTTTGCCGCTCGGAAAATCATTTTATCAATTCAAAAAAATAAATCATGAACATTATTGATCAGATTAAAGAAAATGCTAAAAAGTACGGCAAACGCATCGTGTTAGCCGAAGGCGAAGAAGACAGAACTTTGAAAGCTGCCAGCAAAATCATGGCAGAAGGCATTGCCAAAATCGTTTTGTTGGGCAATCCGGAAGTCATCAACAAGAAAGCCGCTGAATTTGGTTTGACCAACATCGGCGAAGCCACCATCATCGACCCGAAGAACAACCCGAAACAGGAGTTCTACGCTCAGATGCTTTGCGAAATCCGCAAGAGCAAAGGCATGCAGATGGAAGAAGCCATGAAGCTCGTTCAAGATCCGCTTTACTTGGCTACTTTGTTGATTAAGAATAAAGAAGTTGACGGTGAAGTTGCCGGTGCACAGAATTCTACCGGCAATGTATTGCGTCCGGCCTTCCAAATTGTGAAAACCTTACCCGGCATTTCCGTTGTTTCCGGCGCTTTCATCATGGTTTTCAAAGACACCAAATGGGGCGACAATGGCGTAATGGTATTTGCCGACTGTGCTGCAGACCCGAATACCGACGAAAACAAGCTCGCTCAAATCGCTGTCGTAACGGCCAAGACCGCCAAAAACATCGCTTGCATCGCTGAACCGCGCGTTGCCATGTTGAGCTTCTCTACCAAAGGCAGTGCCAAGCACGAACTCGTTGACCGCGTTGTCAATGCCACCAAGTTGGCCAAGGAAATGGACCCCACTTTGGTTATCGACGGCGAACTTCAGGCCGACGCAGCCATCATCCCGTCTGTAGGTGCAAGCAAAGCTCCCGGCAGCCCAGTCGCTGGCAAAGCTAATGTTTTGGTATTCCCCTCTTTGGAAACTGGTAACATCGCTTACAAACTCGTTCAGCGCTTCGCCGGTGCAGAAGCCATCGGACCCGTCATGCAAGGCATGGCCGCTCCTATTAACGACCTTTCCCGCGGCTGCTCCGTGGAAGATATCGTCAGCACTGTGGCAGTTACCGCTTGCCAAGCCGCTTCCATGTAATTCCTTTTCATTACAATATCAAAAAGACGGAATCGAAAATCTCGGTTCCGTCTTTTTTTTGCGTTTTATGCGATAATTACACTCGTGCCCACTTTATGCCCCTGCGAATATTCATTCACCGAGGTGATGTGAGCGCGCTATGCTTTATTCTTTTCAGCTTCAATTCTTTTTTTCGCCTTTTTAATAGCGACTGCAACAACGTGCTTATCTAATCCCAAAGCAATTCCGAGTTCTTCCAATTGTTCCCAATCGCTTTCCTCGTCAGCATCTTCAATATCGCTCATCACTTTGCTTTGTGCAGATTTTATCGCCCGATCAATCTTCGTTTTAGAAACTCCCACCAACTTAGCAATAGCCATAGACTCCTCAAGTTCCTCTGCGTCATCACAATTTTCTATCCTCTCCAAAGCACTGTCGCCACAGGCACTTTGGGCCGCATCCAGGGCATCGGAATCCATCCGGATAAAATGGGCGAAATCGATATATTTTTTCACGGCTTTCAAACGGGTTGCGGATTGCAATTCGTCATACAACCCCTCGCAACAATGCTGTTTCGCCTTATTGACTTTCTCGCTTTCGATATGGAAATCGTCTGCCAGTGCCATTAGTTCTTTAAAATCCGGGATTGACCTGCAGGTCTCGATCTCATTCAGCGTTTTTTTGGTTCCTTTTTTAATAGCGATGGCCTGCCGGTCTACCGGTACATCAAACAATTTCATTAAATTTTGAGCCTCGACAAATTCACGGTGACTATTGACCGATGCAAGTTTCTTCGCGGCATCATTCCTACCCTTTTCAAGTGCCTTTGAAATCTTTTCAGAGCTAACATCCAAAGACTTAGCTTTTTCAATGGCAGCTACCAACTCGGCGCGACAGTTCGCCTTGCGAATCCGTTTTAGTGCTTTTTTTCTTCTAAAAAAACCAAATAAAATCATAGATAAATGTGTTTTAATTTGAAAAAAACGGCCGGTCCATAGGATCGGCCGTTTTTCATATCTCAGAAATCAATTATTTCTTGATAACTTTGACGGTTTCAACGGTGTTGCCGTTGATGAGACGTACGAAATAAACGCCATTGCTCAAGTTGGAGACATTGATTTGGGCATTGCCGTTAACGAGGTTGCTGCTCATAACGTTTTGACCAAGCATGTTAACCAATTGATATTGTTCGAAGCCCTGAGCTTCAACATTGATCATGTTGGTAGCGGGGTTCGGGAATACGCGGAATGAGTTAGCTTCGTTGTCTTCAATACCGCTGCCATTGTCAACGGTGAAGTAGTTGATGAAGAATGCGTCCATATCAGCGTCAGATTCAGCGTGAATAGCAATTCTGTAATTGCCAGTGTAAGCGCTCAAATCAGCCGTGAGAGTTTCAGGATCTTCATTGACATAAGTAGCGGTGGGAACCAATACGGTTTCATCGTCACCTTGGAGAATGTAAACTGAGAATTGTTCCGGATAGATATTATAATCAACAAAATATTCGAATGAAACATGTTGATTGCCGTTCAATACGAATTCAGGTGAAATCAACCAGTCGTCAGCCGGGTTGGTGGTGCTGTAGAGATACCAAGCGCCTTCGTAGTTGCCGCCGAGGGTGAAGGTACGACCATCGTTGTTGTCATCTCTAATCGTCCAACAAGCATTTTGAAGGTCATCGTCAAAGTTGCAGACATAAGGATATTGGGAAATCGGATCGCAAGAAATAAGGTCAGCGGTAACATTGATAGTTGCGGTAATAGTGCCGCTGGTAAGGGTAACAACATCGTTAAGGGTACCGGCAGTTGCGGTAGCTGCTACTCTTACATAAAGATCGGTTTGGATCTGGTCGGCTGCCTGGATGGTAGCGGTTGCACCATAGGTAGTACCGTCAACAGAAACTTCGAAAGGAGCATTGGTAGAAATTGTGATGTCATCAGACAAAGTGTAAGCTACGACGGTTGCGATTGCGGGAGCAGTTGCAATGCCTGCGATACCGTTAATGCTCAAAGTGTTCGGAGTAGCGGTGATTGACGGAGCGTGAAGCATTTCAACACATACGGTGTCAGTAGGCAGTGAGAGACACGGAGTAGTGCCATCAAGGTAGTAAGCTTTTACAATGTAGCAATAATTGCCAGGAGCAACGGTGTCATTGTAAGAGGTGCTGGTCGTAGTTGCAAATTCGGTGGTACTGCCGTTCTTGTAGAGTCTGTATTCTACGAGGTCGGTATTGTTGGCGGGAGCGTCCCAAGTGAGTGCGTTGTAAGTGTAATCCGTTGCAGTAGCTTGGAGATTGGTCGGAGCATCACAGTCAGGAGCGATAATGTGGAAACTTACCGGAATAACTTCCTGGCCTACGTTCGGGTTAGAAGAATTGATGGTCAGGGTTGCCTGATAGTCACCGATCGGGTTGTTACCGTCGAAGTTGAGGGTGATGTCGGTAGATTGGCTCGGAGCTACGGTGCCAGAACCGGGAGCAGCTGAAAGCCAGCCAGCATCAGCGATTTCGAATACGCTGATAAGGTTGGGGTCTTGCTGAGTATTAGCCATAATGACAAATTTGCCACCTACGAGGGCGTCGGTACCGAAAGCACCGCCAGCGCTTGCACTGGCATCCAAAGCGGGTTGGTTGGTACTGATATCAAAAGTAGTATTGGTAAGGGTATTGTTGGCAATGTCATATTGTGCGAAAACTGCACTACCAGTGGTGCCAGCAGCTTGAGTGAACAACCAAATGTAAGGACCGCCTGCGCTGTATCCGTCGTATGCAGAACCATAAACATTTTCAACTGCCGGACCCGTAACAACGATTGCGCCAGAACGGTTTACGAGATAGAGGTTGCTCCAGTCGCCAACCCAGAAACCGTCAGCTTGCGGGTCGTATGAGCAGTGACGAATAGCAGAAACGCCGGTATTAATGGTGCTTACCAAAGTGTGGGTAGCGAAATCCATCTGATAGAGGGCACTGGTGCTAGCACCAGCATAGAAATAGGTACCATCATAGGTAAGGTCGCGAAGGCCAGTTGCACCAGCGATGTCGAAACCTTCAATGAAGTTGCCTTGCAAGTCATATTTGTAGAAAGTGTAACCTCCGGTAGGAGTGCCTTGCCAGCTGCAAGTATAGATGTATTGGCCATCGGTAGCAACACCTTGCTGACCGGCGCTGGTTCCAGTGAAACTTGAGAGAAGATCCCAAGCATCGCGGGTAGGAGCACCTACGATTTCAGCAGTGGTCGGACATACTTCAGCGCCGGTAGCAACGGGCTGAGCATTGGCAATGTGCTTGTTGTAAGGAGCCACGTCAGCTTTCGCTCTCGGAGCCGTTTCAAAAGAATATTGAGCAGCTTGGTTGGCAGCGCTTCTGCCACGTACGTATTCAACGCCAGTGCTCCAGGTAAGCATACCATCGCCATTATTAGAAACGGTGATAGGTGAGAACTGAGCATTCAACCCCTGGGTGGTGGTAACATTGATAGGAGCGGCATAAGTAACATTCATTACAGGTGCATTCAATGCGAAGTTGATAGTGGTATCAGCAGTAACATTGGCAACGTTCATAGAAGCGCCATTGTAACCGGCTGCACTAACTGTGAATGAATATGTAAAACCAGAAACAATGCTGTCCATGGTGTAAGTGCCATTAGCAGCGGTGGTGACAGTGCGTGTGTTGTTCAAACCGGTGACGGCAACAGTTGCACCAGCGATGGGCTGGTTGGTGGAAGAAGCAGTGACAGTACCGGAAACCGTTGAAATCGCAGGAGGTGTGCAGGTATTGACATAAGAGAGGAATGTGCCAGCAGCCGGTGCGCCACCGTTGTAAAGTTGGAATCCGAAAGGATCGGTAAGAATGAATGAACATTCCTCGTCGTATGAACCAGCGGTCCAAACGAAGGTATAAGAACCAGCGGGGAGAACAATGATTTCATTTTGAGTTAAGGATGGTACAGTATAAGAACCGAACAAAGTGTTGTTGGCGTCATAAATTTCAATGGCTGCGCCGTTCCAGCCGTCGCCGTAATCGTCAGTCATTTCGAGAGTGAAAGGACAAACATTTCCGATGACAACATTATTCACAGTAGCAGTAGCACCATCGCCTTCAGCAGTGACAGCATAAATGCGATAGTTGTATACGCCAGCGGCAGTAACATTGTCGGTGTAGGTCATGGCACCACCAACGGTAGGATTGGCGAAGCTGTTGACGAGGGCGTTGTTACGGTAAAGCTCAATGCTGTTGATAGAAGTAAGAGCGGTACCGCCAACGGTAACACTGGGGTTGGTCCAACTTAAAACAGCATTCAAATCATAGTTGGCATCGGGAGTTGCAGTGAAGTTAGCCGGTGCTGCAGCAACGGTGAGAGGAGTGTATGAAACTTCAATGTCGTCGAGGAGCAACCAGAAGTTGTCGGTACAGTTTCTGTGAACGAAAGCAATGTAAATAGTTTGGTTAGCGTATGCGCTCAAATCAACCGTGTATTGAGCGTAAGCGTCGCCAGAGATAGTCTGTGAAAAGACAGGAGCTGCAGTGAAGCCTGCAACAGTAGCACTCGTAGTGGAGACCAAAATTTCAAGGGGTTCGGCATAACCGCGGTCGCGAGCCCACAGGCTAAGCGTAGGCTGTGCAGCCGCTGCGGGAATGTTGAGCGCAGGGGTGATAAGCCAGTTGTCCGGAGTAAGAGCTGAATAAGTAGCATTGTCGTAGGAGGCGGAAGCTACGACACCGGGACCAGTGTGTCCGTAGTCGCTCAATGCGGTCCAATAATCTGCATCCCAGCCCATACCGTCACCATCGTTATCGATAGTGGTCCAGCCAGCCGGAATACCTGATTCGAAGCTTTCCTGCAAAAGGAAAGTCTGTGCATTCACTGCAACTACAGCAAAGCACATCATCAAAACTGTTAAAAGTTTTTTCATAACTGATTGATTTTGATTAATAAATAAGTGAATTGTTGTTAAATTGTTTCCATTGTTAATAATGCGGCAAATATAGCACTTTTTTCAATGATTTTTGCAATTTATCGAAAAAAAAAAACGGCCTTGAGATAAGAATTTTTTTTGTAAGTTTAAAACAAAAAAATTAGCAAGGATGGAGGCCTAATAATCCCCCCATAAATCAAGGTCAATAAGCTGAACATCAGCATTTTCCAATATAAATTCAGGGACATCATGAGCCGTTGAAATAGCCACCTTCCAGCCTGTTTGTTGCAATTGGTAAAACTCCTCTTCTGTGGGAGGCCACGGATAACAAATGGCATCGGTGTAAAACATCGCTTCAATGGGATAAGCTTGGTTGCCCCAGTCGACGGAGCCGCGCACATTGAAAACCACCGTTTTTCGAGACGTTACTTCAGCTAACCTTTTGTATTCTAAAAGATTATGATTTGCAATTTCGTAATAACCCACCTGGGGAGAATGCTCTCTTTTTAACCAATTCAAATTGGATTGGTAGAGTGCAAAAAATGATGCGGCCAGCGCGAATAGGCAACAATAAAGCCCCGTTTTTTGCACTTTTTCTGCTAAAAACGACTGAATTTCATAAAGTATTATTCCCAAGCTCATAAAACCGACCGAGCACAGGCAAAAGGTATATGCCACCATTTTGGTCGCGGCACACGAAAAGAAGATATAGACAAAGGCGACAGGAACAAGCAAAGCGATACGGTGGCTCCATTTTTTGCAACGAAATGCCAGACGGAAAAAACCGCCAATAACCAACAAGAAAGCAATTACACGTTTAAACGTAACTTTTTCGGCATCTTTGGCTGAAACATTAGTACCGTAACCCTTGTCACCAATGTACCGATATGGAATGGTTTTAAGGAAAAAGGTCGCGTCTCCGTCATGTCCCTCTAAAACAGAAGTCATGTGTTGCTTTTCCAAAAAGCGCTCGGTCTTATAATACTTTGGAAATGTTTTGGCAGTATAAATCTGCCACGGCACGAACACCGCCATAGTAACTATCACCGCCACAACAATTTGCACAATTTTCCACTCTTTGATACGGAAATGGTATTCCGCCAACACATACACGCCCCAAACCAAATAAACCAGTAGCCCAACCAACCACTTGGTTAGAACGGCGCAGCCGCTGGACAAAGCCATCACCATCAACCACTTCCACTGCCGTCCACTACGGATGTATTCCATAAAAGCCCAAAGGGATGACGTGACATAAAAGAAGAAACAGACATTGTTATGGTCCATGTTTCCGCCGGCAACCATATCAACCAACAAGTAGGAAAAAGTGGCAGATATCGCAGCAAAATATCCCAACTTTTTATCAATCAGTATTGAACCGATTCGATAAGTCAGCGGAATCATCAAGGTAGCCATGATGATGGAGGGGAGGCGGAGGGTGAACACCGAAACTCCAAACAATTTGAAACAAAGGGCAATCTGCCAGAGAAACAGCGGTTGCTTATGCAACCAGATGTATCCATGCGACCACAAATCCTTGGGGTACTGTTCCACAAGCCATTCACGATAGAGCTTAGGGGCAAAAGGATCATCCATACAATTTTTAGCCACCAAGGCATGGAAACGCTCATCCCAGAAATGCAGGTATGGGTCTGAATAAGCAGCAAATATGAAAAAAAAGCAGCCGGCAAGGGTCAGTATTCCGACAGCCCAGACACCTTTTTTCTTATGAAAGAAAAAAAGAGAGGTCAAAAACAGCAAAAAACCGATGGAAAGAAGCAGCATCTGCTGCAGTGAGAATGCGGAAAACGACAAATATTTCGGCATAAGGAGACCGTGCTAAAAGTGGTGCAAAAATACACAAAAAAGGAAAATCAGGCACAAAAAAACTCCTTCGGGAATCGAAGGAGTTTGATATTCTGCATAGAAATAAATTCTGGAAGCGGGAAGGTTAGCCGTTGAAGACCTGATCCAAGCCAATGCCGCGAACTTGAGCAACGGTATAGGGATCGCGGAGTTGAGCGAGGGCAGCGAAGGTAGCCTTAACCACACTGTGGGGGTTAGAGGAACCTTTGGATTTTGCCAACACGTTCTTTACACCAACGCTTTCGAGGACGGCACGCATAGCACCACCGGCGATAACACCGGTACCGGGAGCTGCGGGCTTCATGAAAACGAGGGAACCGCTGTATTTACCTTCTTGGGAGTGAGGAATGGTACCATTGAGTACGGGAACCTTGATAAGGTTTTTCTTAGCGTCATCAACGCCCTTGGCGATAGCCTGGGAAACTTCCTTGGCTTTACCGAGGCCGTAACCAACGACACCGTTTTCGTTACCTACGACAACGATGGCTGAGAAGCTGAAAGTTCTACCACCCTTGGTAACTTTAGTTACTCTGTTTACTGCAACCAATCTATCTTTGAATTCGATATCGGTTGATTTTACTCTTTTAACATTTACATTTGACATAGTTACCTAAGTTTTAGAAGATTAAACCACCTTCTCTAGCTGCGTCAGCCAAAGATTTTACTCTACCGTGATACAGATAGCCGTTACGGTCGAAAACAACCTGGTTGATACCAGCTGCTTTTGCCATTTCGGCAACTGCCTTACCTACCATAGCGGCTTTTTCGCACTTTGTACCCTGTTGTTCGCGGATGGCGGCAACATTAGATGAAGTGGAAACGAGCGTATGACCGGCGAGGTCGTCAATCAATTGTACATAGATGTCGCGGTTACTTCTGTAAACGGACATTCTGGGACGTTCAGGAGTGCCGCTGATAGTCTTGCGAACTCTCTGTTTAATCCTGTTTCTTCTATATATTTTCTTGTTAGCCATTGTACTAAAAATTTAATGTTATTTATCAGCGGACTTACCGGCTTTCTTTCTAACTTCTTCACCGACGAAGCGAATACCTTTACCTTTGTAGGGTTCGGGTTTACGATAAGAGCGAATCTTGTTGCAAACCTGACCGAGGAGTTGTTTATCGCTACATTTGAGGGTAACGAGCGGGTCCTTACCTTTTTCGGTAACGGCGGTAACTTCGATTTCTTTCGGGAATTCGAAAACGATATTGTGTGAATAACCGAGGGACATGGTCAGCAATTGGCCTTGAGCTTCAGCTTTGTAGGCGACGCCGACGAATTGGAGTTTTGCTTCAAATCCTTCGGAGACGCCCTTAACCATATTGTTAAGGAGTGCGCGATAGAGGCCGTGGAGAGCGCGGTGGCGACGTTGGTCGGTGGGGCGTTCTACGACGAGCTTACCGTCTTCTACTTTAGCCGTGATATCGGGATCGAGTTTTTGGGTCATTTCTCCGCGGGGACCTTTAACGGTAACCACGTTGGACTTTTCGTCCACTTTAATTTCTACGCCTTTCGGGAGGGCGATGGGTAATTTTCCTATTCTTGACATAATTCTTTCCTCCTATTAGCTAATGTAACACAAAACTTCGCCGCCGACGTGCTGAGCGCGGGCTTCTTTATCGGTCATCATACCGTGAGAGGTAGAGATGATGGCGATACCGAGGCCGTTCATAACTGACGGAAGTTCTTCGGCGCCAACATACTGACGGAGACCGGGACGGCTCACGCGTTTCAAGGTAGCGATGGCTGACTGTTTAGTTGCGGGATGGTACTTCAAGGCGATCTTAATGATGCCGGGGTGTACTTCATCTTCGAATTTGTAATTCAGGATATAACCTTTTTCGAACAAAATCTTGGTGATTTCCTTTTTCGTTTTAGAAGCCGGAATTTCCACGATTTTGTGATTGGCCATGATGGCGTTTCTCAATCTGGTCAAATAATCGGATATCGGATCTGTATTCATAATTTGTATTCTTCTTTAAATGTTACCAACTAGCCTTTTTAACGCCCGGGATTTGTCCGGCCAAAGCCATTTCTCTAAAATTGATACGGGACAAGCCGAACTGGCGCATATATCCTTTCGGACGGCCGGTCAGTTTGCAACGATTGTGCATTCTGATAGGATTGGAATTCGGCGGAAGCTGTTGAAGAGCTTTGACAGCTGCTTCTTTTTCTTCGGTATATTCGCTACCATTGTTGATGATAGCTTTCAGAGCAGCGCGTTTGGCGGCATATTTAGCAGCCATTCTCTCTCTCTTGATTTCTTTTGCTTTTAATGATTCTTTTGCCATATCCTAATCCTTATTTTTGATTCTTAAACGGTAATCCAAATTCTTTCAACAGAGCGAGGCATTCCTTATCGTTCTTTGCGGTAGTAACGAAGGTGATGTCCATACCATTGATTTTAGCAACCTTATCGAGGTCGATTTCCGGGAAGATGATTTGTTCCGGGATACCGAGGGTATAGTTGCCACGGCCGTCGAAGCCCTTGTCGCTGATACCGCGGAAGTCGCGGATACGCGGGATAGATACGGAAATCAGACGGTCGAGGAATTCATACATACGTTCACCGCGGAGGGTTACGCGAACGCCGATGGGCATACCTTTTCTCAATTTGAAGTTTGAGATGTCCTTCTTAGATTTGGTGGCTACTGCTTTTTGACCGGCGATGAGGGTCATTTCCTGAACGCCCAAGTCAATGAGTTTCTTATCGGCGATGCCGAATTTGCCCAAACCCTGGTTAAGACATATTTTTTTCAATTTGGGGACGCGCATAATGGATTTGAAACCGAATTGTTCCTTCAGAGCGGGAACAACGTCCTTATCATATTTTTCTTTATATCTCGGTACGTATGACATTATTTAATCTCCTCCCCTGATTTTTTTGAATATCTGACTAATTTACCTTCTTCGCCCATACGTCTACCGATGCGGGTAGCGTTGCCGTTAGCATCAATAACCATGAGGTTAGAAATGTGGATGGGGGCTTCTTGCTTTACGATACCGCCCTGAGGGTTCTTGGCGTTAGCTTTTGAATGCTTTGACACCATGTTCACACCCTCGACGATGGCGCGGTACTTTTCTCTGTCCACCATCAAGACTTTGCCTTGTGCGCCTTTTGCATCACCGGCAATGACCTTGACCATGTCGCCTTTTTTAATGTGAATCTTGATCATTTTGATTTTTGGTTTAATTAATTATCAATTGGTCTTTGTCAATTGTTTCCTGTTGATTAAAGCACTTCGGGTGCGAGGGAGACGATTTTGAGGTATTGTTGCTCACGGAGTTCACGAGCGACGGGACCGAAGATACGGGTACCGCGGAGTTCGTCTGCACCGGTGAGAAGAACACATGCATTATCGTCAAAGCGGATGTAAGAACCGTCTTGTCTGCGGACATGTTTTTTGGTTCTAACTACGACTGCCTTGGAAACGGTTCCTTTTTTTACGTTTCCTGAGGGGATAGCGCTTTTGATAGCCACGACGATTTTATCGCCCACGCTGGCATATCTTTTCTTTGTACCGCCCAAAACGCGGATACACAATACTTCCTTTGCACCGCTATTATCTGCAACAGCTAATCTTGTTTCTTGTTGTACCATAACTATTTTGCTCTTTCAATGATTTCTACTAAGCGCCAGCATTTGTTTTTGCTAAGCGGTCTGGTTTCCATTACGCGTACGCGGTCGCCGATGTTGCACTCATTATTTTGGTCATGAGCCATCAGCTTCGTGGTTCTTTTGAGGAACTTTCCGTACTTCGGGTGTTTGAGCTTACGTTCCACGCTAACTACGATGGATTTTTCCATTTTGTTGCTGGTAACGAGGCCTTCTCTGACTTTTCTTCTATTTCTTTCTTCCATGATGTCTAAATTATTTTGCTTCTAATTCGCGTCTGCGAAGTTCGGTTTTTAATCTGGCGATGGTACGACGCTGCTCTTTAATTGACTGGGGATTTTCCAGCGGGGAGATAGCGTGTGACAATTTCATCTTCGTCAGGCGTTCTTGTTCTTCCTTGAGTCTTTCCACCATATCAGGAGTGGAGAGATCGGTTATAACTTGATGTTTCATTGCTATTAAATTTCTTCTGAATAATCTCTTCTAACGACAAATTTGGTGGCTACGGGGAGCTTTTGGGCGCCGAGGCGGAGGGCTTCCTTGGCTACTTCGTAAGGAACGCCGTCTGCTTCGAACATGATGCGTCCGGGGCTCACGCGGGCTGCGAAATATTCGGGGGTACCTTTACCTTTACCCATACGAACACCGAGACCTTTGATGGTAATCGGTTTGTCGGGGAAGATACGGATCCAGAGTTGACCTTCACGTTTCATATAACGGGTGATGGCCTGACGGGCGGCCTCAATTTGACGGCCGGTAATCCAGTGTTGTTCCAAGGACTTGAGGGCGAAAGAACCGAATGCGATTTCGGCACCACGCTTGGTGATGTCTTTCATTCTGCCCTTCTGTGGTCTTCTATATTTAGTCTTTTTCGGTTGTAACATGACTCAACAGTTTATGTGGTTACTAATTTCTTTTATCGTTTCTTCTCGGGCCGCGGCCGCCGGTACGCGGTTTGCCACCCTTTGAATCCTTACCGTCGATAGGCATCTGGAAGAGGTCTTTCTTGCCATAAACAACGCCGTTGCAGATCCAAACTTTCACACCGATACCGCCGTAAGTGGTATGGGCTTCTGCGAGTGCATAATCAATATCTGCGCGGAGGGTGTGGAGAGGTGTTCTACCTTCCTTGAAATGCTCGGTTCTTGCCATTTCGGCACCGCCCAAACGTCCGGAGAGGGAAATCTTGATACCCTCTGCGTTGGCACGCATGGTGTTGCCGATTGCGGTCTTGATGGCCTTTCTGTAGGATACACGGCCTTCAATCTGGCGGGCAATGTTCTGAGCAACTAATTCAGCATTCAAATCGGGGCGTTTTACCTCGGCGATATTGATCTGGATGTCCTTGTTCGTAATTTTCTTTAATTCTTCTTTAAGTTTCTCAACTTCGGCGCCGCCTTTACCAATGATAAGGCCCGGACGTGCGGTGAAAAGCGTGACCGTGACTAACTTAAGTGTTCTTTCAATGTAGATTTTTGCAATTCCGGCTTTGAACAAACGTGCGTTCAAATACTTTCTAATTTTGTCATCTTCGACTATTTTACTGGCGAATTGCTTGCCGCCATACCAATTAGAATCCCATCCTCTGATTATACCTAATCTAAGACCTACCGGATTAACTTTTTGACCCATACTTACTCTGCGTTTTGTGTTTCTATATTATTGTTAACTAAACTTTTATCATCAATGATGATAGTCACGTGGTTGGAACGTTTGCGGATTCTGTGGCCCATTCCACGGGGTGCGGTGCGAAGTCTCTTCAACATACGGCCTCCGTCCACTACGACTGATTTCACATAAAGCTGCGCGTCTTCCAGACGGACACCTTCATTCTTGACCTGCCAGTTGGCAACTGCTGACTGTAAAAGTTTCAAAAGCTTCTGGGCGGATTCTCTTTTGCTGTATTTCAATACGCTCAATGCATAATCCACATCCTTGCCTCTGATGACGTCAGCCATGATTCTCATTTTGCGCGGAGAAGTCGGGTTGTCCTGCAAACGGGCAACATATAAGTTTTTGTTCGCTTCTTTGCGCGCTTCTGCTGCTAATCTTTTTCTCTTACCCATTGTTTTTTTAATTACTTTATGGGTTAACGCCTTGACTTACAAATATTTACACAATTCAAGACTTTTCACCCTGATTTATACTGAAATTGGGTGCAAAAATACATTTTTTTTTTGATAAATAATAGTCTTCTGATTTTTTTTTCAAATAATTTATTTTCAGGCACTAATGAACAAAATTAATTAAAAATCCAGTGTTGAAAAGTGCCGCATCAAGACTCCTCGATGCGGCACTCCGTTCTCCTTTTATCATCAAAAGAAGCACATGTATATATATTGTATGGCGACTTCTAATTGCCGAAGCCGATGGGGCGGCCGTTGGCGTCCTTCTTGATTTGCTCATCGCGGCAATACTGACGAAGCTGTTCGAAGTTGGTGTCGGCATTGGAAAGGACTTCGTTGATAGTCTTCTTGCGACAGATATTTTCGATTTGGCCGCCGGAGAAGTCGAAGTCTCCGGCCAGGCGCTGGGCATCTTCTTCAGACAGTTCCGGCATCATCGACAGCCAAATCTGCTTCTTGGCCTCCACGTTAGGTTTGTCGTACTTGACTTTGAAAAGGAAGCGGCGTTCGAAGGCGGGGTCGAGGTTATCGGCGAGGTTGGTGGTTGCAATGAGGATGCCCTTCATATCTTCCATGTTTTGGAGGAAGATGTTCTGCATGGTGTTTTCCATCTTGTCGACGGAGCGCTCGGCACCATGCATACGGGTGGTGAGAATGCCGTCGGCTTCATTAATAAGGAGGATGGGCGCGATTTCAGACTTGCGGACGCAGGAGGCATATTCGTCGAACATGGCCTGTACCTCCTTTTCCGAATCGCCCACCCACTTGGAACGCATTTGCGCCAAGTCGACACGGAAAATGTCGCGCCCGCTGGCCTTGGCCAACTGCAGCACCGTTTCGGTTTTTCCGGTTCCGGGGCTGCCGTGGAGAAGGCAGCAAATTCCCTGGCGCATGCCTTTCTTTTCCAAATTCTTGCACACATCGACATACTTTTCCTGTTGCAAGAGGGCGGCCATCTGGTCGATTTGACGTTGTTCTTCCTTATTATAGAACAACTTCTTCTCCACGATTTTCTCACTGCTGAGCAGGCGGTTGGAGGTCAACTTGCCACTGGGGGACACAATGTCTGGAAGCAGCACCTGCTTGGCATAATCGGTAAGGCAGTAGGCATTGTTCATCGCGCGGCCTTCGTTGTTGCTATAGTCAACCAGTCCCTGTGACATCAGGGGCGATGTGCCATCGGCGAGGGCGTTGGCGAGACGGCGGGCCTGCAGGCGCACATCGAAAATGAAGTTCCATTGGCGGGGATAGACCTCATTGTCATCGTTCTTCACAAAAAGCATACAGAACAACAACAGCAATGACTTTTCCGCGGCAGTCAGTTTCTGCGTGTTTGCCTTGAATGCCTGAACAAATGGAAGATGCTGATTTTCATTGAACAGGCCTCTGATCTCACGCACGTGGTCGTTGGCAGACAACTCGTTGTCGTCGCGAAGGGAGTACCATTCGTCCAACTGAGCGAAGAAATCCTCTGTGTTGTCACAATGAAGGTCCGCGGGGACGAAGGCCTTATTTTGCTTGAAGGCCTCAACAACGGCGCCCGACAGACTGTAACTTTCCTGCGTTCCGTTCACATCGTTATTCGAGGTTCTACGGATGAATTTACGTTCCAACAGCACCTCGAGATCTTCGGTATAAGAGAGCATGCCAATGGTGGAAATGTCGAAAAATCGAGACAAGTCGTCTATATCCACCCGACTGTGGGAACTCATCTCAAAGATGGCGATGAGCAACACCGCTTGAAGGGGAGTAATCGCTTGGGATTCAGCAATTTTGTTAATTATTGACTTATTTTCGGAGAAAAACTCTTTGCTCAACTGGGAGTTGCGAGCGCGTTGCAGCAACTTGTCGGCGAGGGACAGCAGACTGAGCTTTTTGCCGGATTTCTTAGTAGAAACGGTTTCGGAAGCTTTCGTTAAATCATTGTTTTCTTGCGATTTAGCAGACAATTTCTTCATAATGGATTGGTTTTGGTTAATGGTTTGGGTTAAAATTTTTGTCGTTAACGAAACCGACAGAGATGATTGCGGGAGCAACATTTCTGCCGACGTGGAACCTCAACCGCCGGGCAATAACAACCATTGCCAGGGACAGAAAAACGCATCCATCTCAATGGGAGATGTTGCATTTTTTGTTGAGGTTGATAAAAGGTTATTTAATTCTGATTTTATCCATAAAAGAATATTTCATTGGCGTTCGGTGAATAAAAACAAAGATAGAGGTTCATTTGTTCGATGGAAAGGAGAAAAAAATGAAAAAAAATAATTTTGTATTTTTGCAGCCGTAAAAAAGGAAACATAACTCATTCAAACAGAAGAGATGGCAAGCGAGAACTTTATTGATTTAGTGAATATTTTCTGCCGTTCCGGCAATGGAGGCGCAGGTTCTGCCCATTTGGCTCGCACGGCGCAGGATCCGAAAGCGGGTCCCGACGGCGGCGATGGCGGCAAAGGCGGCGACATCATCATGCGCGGCAACCGCAATTTGTGGCCTTTGTTGCACCTCCGCTATACCAAACACATTTTTGCGGAAGACGGAGGCAACGGCGCTGCGAACCTCTGTTTCGGGAAAAACGGCAAAAACGCCATCATCGAAGTCCCCCTCGGCACCATCGCCCGCAGTCAGGAAACGGGCGAACTACTTGGCGAAGTGATGGAAGATGGACAGGAAATCGTCATTATGAAGGGTGGCCGCGGCGGCCAGGGCAACGTACACTTCAAGAGTGCCACTCGGCAAACTCCCCGTTTCGCCCAACCCGGCGAGGAAGGATACGAACAGTGGGTGACGTTGGAACTCAAAGTGTTGGCGGATGTCGGACTGGTCGGTTTCCCGAATGCGGGCAAGTCCACCCTCATCTCCATGCTCTCAAACGCGAAACCGAAAATCGCCGACTACCCCTTCACCACGCTCAAACCCAACCTCGGCATGGTGGCCTACCGCGACTACCAGTCGTTCGTCATCGCCGACATTCCGGGAATTATCGAAGGTGCCTCCGAAGGCAAGGGCATCGGGTTGCGGTTTCTGCGCCACATCGAACGCAACTCCATCCTACTCTACCTCATTCCCATCATCACTGAAGACATTACGAAGGAATACAAGATTTTATTCAACGAATTAAAGGCCTACAATCCGGAACTCGTTGACAAAAAGCAGATTATCGCCATCACAAAGTGTGATTTGATGCCAGAGGACGAAATCAAGAAGATCCAGAAAAAGCTCAAGCTCCCCGCCCCCACCATCTTCATTTCTTCTCTTACCAACAAAAATCTCACCCAGCTGAAAGACCTGCTGTGGGAAAATCTCACCTCTGAGGAATAGGCAAAATGAAAAAAATCATCACACTTATCATTTTTCTGGCAACTTGCTTCTTTGTCCGCGGACAGGAGCAATTTACCATTACCACTTCTCATTCCGGAAGCGGTAGCATCTGGGTTAATCATCACCTTGTAGACGATGGGGAGACAATCTTCGTTGAGATCAGCTCGGGCGGAGCATGCGATGCCATTCAAATGGTTTTATTGGATTCATCTGTCTATGCTCAAAATTGCGGCAGATGGCTGTCATTTCACATAACCGTGCATTCCAACCTGCACATCCATGCCGACTTCATTCCGCAAAATGATTGGCCCACAACCGTTACTCGCACTGGGCAACCCAACGCCGGCACCGACACACTGTTCGTCCCCTGCTCCGGAATCTTCCCTATTGACTTGACGTCTGACTCCAACTACGTACTCACCTTCCTAACCGACAATGGTTGGAACGCCATCAGTTATTTGCAAGGGAATATTTATCCTCTTGATGGAGCGACAGGAATATCCCACGAAATATTGGCAGGTTACACCCCACAAGATTCGGCTTTTACCATTACCATCACTGGCAGTCCCGATTTTTTTGATGAGGACGCACTCAACCCCTACGGGGAAATAAAAGTCGCACCTGGCAGCGACCTTGCCATCACAGCTTGGGAGAAATATAGTGACAATTGGTCTTATTGGCGTCGTTATGTAGACGGCATTCTCGTTGATTGGGATGATCCTATGATAACAAATTGCGACTATGGTCACATGCCTGACAGCATCTTCTTTGACATCGGAGGAGATTGCGATACTTACACCTTCCACAACATCACCGCCGACCACACCATTTACTATGAATACGTGTGGGTCCCCGGAGTGAATGAGAATCAGGCCCAGCACCCCTCGGCATATCCCAATCCGGCAACCGAATTCTTTTCCATTCAATACAAAGCCCCCGAAGAGATACGGAACATAGAACTTTATGATCCTTCAGGAAAACGGCTTTTGAGCCAAGCAAATGGCAACACAATTAACATCAGCCACTTAAAAAACGGATTATATTTTTGCGTCATACATTTTAATAACAACACAAAATTCGTGGCCAAAGTATTGAAAATATCTGGTGGCAACAACTGAGGTCCTTTTTCCCATCGACTCGTCCCTGGGAACGAACTCCGCGTGCCACCATCAACAAAAAAAACGGAATACAATATATAAAATAATACATTATGATCATTAGCGAAGAAATTAAAGAACTATCAAAGAGACTCAGTGAGTTAAGGAGGTGTCTTTGACGTTGAAGGAAAGAAAAAGTATGTAGCAGAAAAGGAGGCCATCACACACCAGCAGGATTTTTGGGATGATGCGAAGGCAGCCGAAAAGATTTTCAAGGACATTAGTTTTGTAAAATCTTGGATTACAGACTTTAATCAAGCAGAAGAGAAGTATGAGGAATGCGCGATGACCAACGATTTTTTCAACGAGGGTGACGCGACTGAGCAAGAGGTGGAAGCCAGTTTCCAAGTGGCGTTGAAGGCGATTGAGAAGTTGGAATTCCGCAACATGATGCGCAACGAAGAAGACGTGTTGAACGTGATTTTAACCATCAATTCCGGGGCCGGCGGAACGGAGAGTTGCGACTGGGCGGAGATGTTGATGCGCATGTACATCCGTTGGGCGGAGCGCAACAAATACAGCATCAAGATCATCGACCAGCAAGAGGGGGATGTCGCGGGTATCAAGTCGGCGACACTCGAATTGGACGGGCCGTATGCTTACGGATATTTGAAAAGCGAGAGCGGCGTGCATCGCCTGGTACGAATTTCGCCGTTTGACTCGGCGGCGAGACGCCACACGTCGTTTGCATCCGTTTACGCATATCCTATTGTCAATGAAGATATTAATATAGAAATCAACCCGGCAGACTTAACGTGGGACACCTATCGGAGCAGCGGTCCGGGCGGACAGAATGTGAACAAGGTGGAGACTGCCGTGCGACTGCACCACGCACCCACAGGCATCGTCATTGAATGCCAGGAGACGCGTTTCCAAGCGCAGAACCGCGAAAAAGCTTTGCAGATGTTGAAATCTCAACTGTATCAGATTGAGTTGGAGAAAAAGCGCGAAAAGCTCAACGAGATTGAGAGCAGCAAGAAACGTATCGAGTGGGGATCTCAAATCCGCAGTTATGTCATGCATCCCTACAAAATGGTAAAAGACTTGCGAACGCAATATGAAACTTCCAACGTGAATGCGGTCATGGACGGCGACTTGGACGATTTCATCAAAGCTTACCTGATGATGTCGGGAAAGTAAAATCTGCAACTTTTTGTATATCTGACAAATACCACTTTAAGCATTATTTAACATTTAAAAAACAGCAGAAAAAAACGCGGAAACGCCCATTTTTCTATATACAAAAAAAGATAAAAACCAATAAAAAAAGTGTTTTTTTGTAAACTTTTTTTTGTTGATTTTTGCACCATCAAATTTGAAGGAAATTGTAAAATACAACCTTCTAATATACAATTATTTATTGTTTTTTTGATTTTTCAATCGTCGAAAAATGCCGAATCAACCGTCAACAGACCATCGTGCCCTATGGCAGAACTGCCTTTCATTCATCAAAGACAACATATCCGACAACACCTATCAGATGTGGTTTGCGCCCATCAAGTCAGTGTCGTTGAAGGACAATTGTTTAACGGTAGCTTTGCCGAGTCATGCGTGTTTTGAGTGGTTGGAAAAGAGCGCTCAGAAGCTCATCCGCACAGCGATTCGCAAGCAGTTGGGTGCCAACGGACGCTTGAAGTACCAAGTTCCGGTGGCCGAGCCCGAGAACAAGCGTCCGATCACGGTGACGCTTCCATCGAATCCGGTGGTTAATGTTCCCAATCCGCCGCGGATGCCGCGCAACCCGTACGAAGCCGCCAACGAAGGATTGAATCCCGACCTGCTTCCCGGTATCAAGGCGCTGAACATTCCCAGCAACCTCGTTGACTCCTTGAACTTCGACAATTACGTCGAAGGCGAATGCAACCAGTTTGCCCGTCTGGCTGGCAAGGCCATCGCACAATCCACCCCGGGGTCCACTCCCTACAACCCGTTTTTCATCTTTTCAGACACGGGGTTGGGCAAAACCCATCTCGCCCACGCCATCGGCTTGGAAATCAAAGCCAACTTTCCCGACAAAGTGGTGTTGTATGTCAGTTCCGACCTCTTCATGCAGCAGTTCTTAGAGTCAATCCGCAGCAACAACCACAACGACTTCATTTACTTCTACCAAAACGTGGACGTTCTCATCATTGATGACATTCAATTTTTGGCAGGAAAAGACAAAACGCAAGAGGCATTTTTTCACATTTTCAACTACTTGCAGCAACGCAAGAAACAGATTATCATCACAGCCGACAACTCCCCGGCGGAAATCACCGGTTTTGAAGCCCGCGTTTTGGCCCGCCTAAAATGGAGTTTGGTGGCGGAATTGACACCGCCGGATTTGGAAACCCGAATCGCCATTCTCAACAAGAAACTGGAAAACAACGGCATCGACTTTCCGCAAGAAGTCACCGAATACCTGGCATTGCGCGTCACCGCCAACGTAAGAGAGTTGGAAGGTGCAATGATAGCCATCTTGGCCCAAGCCTCCATCAACCACAAGGAAATCACCATCGACCTGGCCAAAGAGATGATTGACAAGTATGTGAAAAGCACGGCCCGTGAAATTTCCATCGAATACATTCAAAAGATTGTGGCCGACTATTTCAACATCGCCGTTGAAACCATCAATACGAGCACACGCCGCCGCGAAGTGGCGCAACCGAGACAAATTTGCATGTATTTTGCCAAAAAGTACACCAAGCTCCCGCTCAGCACCATCGGTAAAAACTGCGGAAACAAAGACCATGCCACGGTTCTCCATGCCTGCCGCGTTATCGCAGACCTTTATGAAACCGACAAAAAAATGCATGCCGACATCGATGAAATCGACAAAAAGATGAAGCTGTAGTATCCAATCGAAACCTTTTGGCAAAGTCGGGCCTGACATTCTTCGGCGCGCCCTCACCTTGCCTAATGCAGCATCGCAAGCGGTTTGAACGCGGCACGAACTGTCGGCAATGGAATTAAAATAGAAAATCGGAGATTACAAATTTTTCATGTAATTTTGCAAATCAATTTTGCAAAATGATGAAACATTCTTCCAAGTATATTGTTATTGCTACGGCAGTGGTGATTCTGTTGATGCTGGTAGCGGAATCTTGCGCTCCTCGCATCTACGGAGCACGCCCACATCGCCGCGACCGACATTGCGGATGTGAAAACCAACCACAGAACAATTTTTGCCAAGAAAATTATTATATTGTTGAAAACCAATAAAATGAAACGCCATGAGCCCAACAACAAAAAGAGTATTTAACGAAATTGAGAAATACTTTTTCATCTGCGTAGGCCTTGCCATCTTCTCTTTTGGCTGGACCGCTTTTCTGATTCCGAACCAAATCACCGGTGGCGGCATCAGCGGTATCAGCGCCATCATTTACTTTGCCACCGACATTCCCGTGGCCGCCTCATCCTTGGTGCTCAATCTCATCCTAGTGGCCATCGCCTGGAAAATCCTGGGGCGGAGGTTTTGCATTGACACGCTCATCTGCTCCATCATCCTGTCGTTGATGCTGCAAATCGGGCAGTCGTTTTTCACCGCACCTCTCGTTCCCGACGACCCGTTCATGTGCGCCATCATCGGCGCCGCCCTTTCCGGGGTCGGCATCGGCATGGCTCTCACCAACGGAGGCAATACCGGCGGCACCGACATCATCGTGCTGATGATTGCCAAATACAAAAAAGTGTCATACGGCCGTACAAGTCTGTACCTCAACATCTTAATTGTTCTCTCTTCCATCCTCACCACCCACGATGGCGTACGGCTCGTCTACAGCACAGTGGTTCTTTTTGCCTACATTTTCGTTTCTGACATCGTTATCGATGGTTACCGCCAGACTTTCCAATTCATGGTTTTTTCCTCTAAGAACCACGAAATTGCTGATAGAATCAATAAAGATTTGCACCGGGGGGCCACATTTTTGAAAGGTGTCGGCAGTTACAACAAACAAGAAACCGAAGTTCTCCTGATTGTTTCGCACCGTTCCGACCGCGCCAACATCATCCGCATCA
>JAKSME010000049.1 GCA_024400785.1 Bacteroidales bacterium | reverse complement strand
CAAAACGGCCAACAACAAAAACAGCATAAAAACGAAGACCAAAAGGCCATGGAGCGCCAACTCAACGCATTGAAACAAAACGAGAAAGACGTTCAAAAAGAGCACGAGAGAATGATGGTTCCCCTGCGTCCGCAAAAAATGGAAAAAGATTGGTAATCGTGTAAAAGCAGAAAGGTGCAACTTACTATGAAAAAAATTCTTGCATTTCTAATTATCGCGTGGTGTTCCGTCATGGTTTGTCAAGCTCAAACCTGTACAGCCAAGGCGCAAGCGAAAGTGGGCATCAACCAACAATTACCTTACATCGTCACCATTCACCAAGATGGCAAAGTGACCGCCACTGACTTTGGCAGTTTCAAGAAAGTCAACGGCCCTTCCCAACACACAGAGCATTCCTATTCTTATTCCAACGGAAAGCAATCCACCTCATATTCAATCACTTTCACGTATATACTCAAGCCGACAAAAACCGGCAAACAGACCATCCCCGGTGTAACCTGTACCATCGACGGGAAAACCGTCAAGAGCAATGCCGTTACCGTGGAGGTCACGCAGGAAGACCAGCAGACGCAGCAACAGCAGCAACAAAGGCAACGCCGCAGCATATTCGATGACTTTTTCAACGACGACTGGGGAATGCCGCGCCAACAGCAGCAGCAACAAGCCCCCGCTGACATTTTCATCCGCGCTCACGTATCAAACGCCGCACCGTATCAAGGTGAAGTCGTCACCGTTTCCTACAAGCTGTATGCCCGCAATACGACACCCTACCAATATTCCATCAAAAAAATGCCACAGTCAACTGACCTGTGGAGCTACCGTCTCGACGACCCGGATAAAAAACCGAAAGAATCGGTAGAAACCATCGACGGAAAACGATACACGGTCATCGAAATCTACAAAGCCGCGATGGCGCCGCAGAAGAGTGGGACGCTCACCATCGCCCCCCTCGAAACCGAACTGGTAGTCATCAACGGCAGCGGCTTCTGGGCCACAACAGCGGAAAAGCAAGTCAAGTCCAACAACGTCACTTTGAATGTGAAGGCGCTGCCCGCCGGCAAACCCGATGACTTCTGCGGATTGGTCGGACAATTTTCGCTCACCTCCACCCTCTCCCCCACCCACCTCAATGTCAACGATGCTGCCGACCTCACCGTCACCATTTCCGGCAAAGGCAGCATCCAACTCGCCGACAACCCTGATTTCAACTTCCCCAGCAACTTCGATGTCACCGACCCCGTCACCGACGACCATATCAACACGTCCAACGGCATAGTCAGCGGGAAACGAACACTCAAGTACGTGCTCATCCCCCGCCAAAAAGGAACTTACATCATCCCCGCAACATCCCTGTCCTATTTCGATCCTTCCACCAAAACTTACAAAACACTGACCACCGAAAAATTCAAACTTCAAGTCGAAGGCGAGGGCGTCGTTATTGATAAAAAGAAAGATGAAGCCAAAGGGAATAACGATGGCGCTATTGATGTAACTGGTTCTGTTAGAGCATTTTTTAACAAATATCTTTTCCTATTTATCCTCATTCCAATTCTCATTCTTGCGGTCATTCTCACAATTGTTTTAATAGGTATTATCAAGAAAAGAAAAGGAGAAAAGGACAAAACACAAAAAATTGTCCGTCACGCCAACCGCATTGCCAACCGCCGTTTGAAGAAGGCCAACAAGTTAATGTCGGCCGGCAAAGATGCCGAATTTTTCGAAGAGATTTCCCACGCTCTTTGGGACTATCTCTCTCACAAATTCCATATTCCGTTGGCAGAACTTTCGATTGACACAGTTCGCAACAAACTGACAGACAAAGGCGCCAACGAAGAAGACATCCAACAATTCACCTCCACACTCGACGACTGCGAGTATGCACGTTTTGCCCCGGGCGACAAAGCGGAAATGATGAATCGCTTATACGAACAAGCACGCGATTTCATTACCAGAATGGAAAGGAAGTAATCATCATACAATTATTAATAATGGATATACAGAAATTCGTGGCGAAAACCTACGCCGGATTAGAAGACATATTAAAGGAAGAACTAGTAGCGATGGGGGCCGCCAACTGCCGGGTTGGCAAACGTGCTGTGGAATTTGAGGGTGGAATGGACATGCTGTATCGCGCCAACTACTTTTGTCGCTTTGCATTACGCATTTTGTGGCAAGTGCATCAATTTTCGTTTCGCGACAACAAGCAGTTTTACGAAGAAATCTTCAAATATCCCGCAGAAAAGGTGATGGGGGCAGATGACACGCTGGCATTCAGCGTTACAATGAGCGGCGACATGTTCAAGACACCGCTTTTTGCCGCCCAATTGGCCAAAGATGCCGTGTGCGACCGTTTTCGCGAAAAATACGACCGCCGTCCCTCGGTTGACAAAGACCAGCCGGATGTTCAATTTCACGTACACATTTACAACAACAATGCGGCATTATTTTTAGACAGCTGTGGCTCGCCCCTTTACAGACGGGGGTACCGCGTTTCAAATCACCCGGCACAGATCAGCGAGGTGGTTGCGGCCGCGATGGTAAAACTCTCGGGATGGGAAGGCAAGTGCGACCTCATTGATCCAATGTGCGGTTCCGGCACCATCCTCATCGAAGGAGCTATGCAAGCGCTAAACATTCCCGCCGGTTTCTTCCGCAAAGACTACGGTTTCTTCCATTGGAAAAACTTTGACCGCCGACTGTGGGAAACGATAACCGACGAAGCGGACATTCGCGACGATGTACCGATAAACTTCTATGGTTCAGACATTTCCAGCCGATTCATCGACATGGCGAAAGCCAATGTGAGTGAGGCACGCCTTAGCGACTTCATCCGCTTATCGCGATGTGCGATGCGCGACACACAGCCCCGACGTACGCCAGCGTTTGTCATCTTCAACCCACCTTACGGCGAGCGACTCGACATGGAGGAAATTGAAAGTTTCTATAAAGAAATCGGAGATTCCCTCAAACAAAAATATGCCGGTTGCACCGCCTTTATTATCAGTTCCAACATACAGGCAATCAAGAATATAGGTCTTCATTCTTCAAAAAAAACCACTCTCTACAATGGCGCCTTGGAATGCAAATATCTGCGATATGACCTTTATGCCGGGAAAAAAGGAAGCAAAGTGGAATAGCCGCGTAAAGACGCGTAAAATCTGACATAAAACTTCCGTCATTCAAATTGAAAAAAAATTGTATTTTTGCCACTTAATTTTGCAACGATTATGAAACGGCTTCTATTATCCATCATCTTGCTAACCAGCTTTTTATTGGGCTTTGCTCAAAAAAACACACCCATGCGTGCATACAACCTGTATTATGATCAGGATTATGCCAAAGCCAAGGAGTGTATCGATGAATGTATTAAAGACGAAAAATTCTCGACAAAAGCAAATACTTGGCTTTACAAAGCCAACATCGAATATCGGTTAGCCTCCGAAGATTATTCTGCTCGCCAGAAAGATGCGAATTATCAATACCTATTTCCCACTGCCGCGAAAGAGTCGTATATGGCTTTCAAAAAAGCGGTAGAACTCAACAAGAATGTTGAAGCCACGGAAATGTATTCCCCCGACCAAGCGCTTCCCATCCTCTATCCTTATCTTTTCATAGAAGGTGTTAATGAGATGAATGCCAAGAATTTCGAAAATGCACGCGGAATTTTGGCATTAGCCGTTGAAAGTTACGAAATTCAGCCGCCGCAATACCCGTTGAAAGGTGAACTTTATTACTATTACGCTTACGTTTTCACCATGCTCAATGACACGGAAAACGCTCAAAAATATTACCAAAAAGCCATTGATGACGGATCTGAAAATGTAAATGTATATATCGGAATGATAGATGGTTACAAAAAAGAGGGGAAGAAAAAAGAAGTCTTGGAACTCATCACCAAAGGTCTACAGAAAGACCCCAACAATGCCACATTAAAGATAGCTGAAGCCGATTACTATTTTTGGACCGGTCAAGTCGAAATTGGTCGTTCCAAATTGAAAAACCTACCCGCTACAGTGGCCCAATCGCCCGAAAATGCCATCAATGCCTCCAACTTATACATCAAAGACAGCATGTACATCGAAGCCGAAAACTTACTGAAACGCGCTTATAGCTTTTCACCAAACAACCGCACCATCGCTCACAACTTGGGAGTTTGTTGCTCAAACATCGGAGAATACAAGTTCATGGAGGCAGAAAGCATTAAACTACACGGGGACAAGAACGTCTATGCCGCGTTGCGCGCTGAGAGCGATGACTACCTGGCTCGCGCAGCCCAATATTTTGAAGCCGCTCTCACAGGCACTTCCGACGATATCACAATTCTCAAACGAACTCGCCAAATTTACCTTCGCCTCGGGCAAGAAGAAAAAGCTTCTAAAATCAATGAAAAAATCAAACAAATAGAAAATAATTAATCACTTTAAAACTTATGATCATGAAAAAGTTATTCTTAGTTGCATTGACATGCATATTTGCTCTCGGACTCAGCGCTCAAAACGTTAAGGACGTTTGGTTGTTGCTGCAAAACAAGAACATCACAGGTGCACAAAAGAAAATCGAAGAATGTATGGCCATTCCCACATATCAAAATGATGCTACAGCATGGTTGTACCGTGGCAATGTTTACATCCAAATTTATGAACGTGACAAAGAGCGTGTAAAAACCAATCCGCAATATGTAACCAAATTCCCGGATGCTCTGTTCACAGCATACGAAAGCTTCTACAAAGCTCTCGAAATCAACCCGAAACTTGTTACGGAAAACGGTTTGATTGACCCGGTAAACGGACAGGTTTCTTGCGGTAGCACCATGTTCAATTTGGGTAAAGCCGCTTATGACAAAGGCGATTACGCAGAAAGCAAAAAACATTTCAATGTGGCTGCCAAAGCTTTGACGGTCCGTCCTGATATGAAAGAATTTGTAGGTTACAGCTATGCTTTCTTAGCAGAGATTGCCAAAAAAGAAAAGAATATGGAAGACTACAAACAAGTTTTGGATGATGCACTGAAGACAAATCCGAACATTTCTTCCCTCTACGAATTGGCATACAATTACTATGAAAAACAAAACGACACCGTCAAATGCGGCGAAATCCTCAAGAGTGCAAAGAAAAATCTTCCCAAAGAAGCAAAAGGAAGCATCTACTCACTGGAACTCAACTATTTATCATCTGTTAACGATAGTGTTCAATTGGCAAAATGCTTCAAAAATGTAATGGAATACACCGATGACACCATTGTCATGAACAACTGCGCCATTTCACTTTCCAATGCAAAACAATATGCCATGGCTCACGAACTTCTTGATTCCGCCTTATTGAAACACCCGCAATGCTTCGACGTCATCAGCAACATTGGCAACACTTACTTCCAAGAAGCTTGCGACTACAACACATTGGTTACCGGTGCGATGAAACACACCGAACTCCCGATGCAAGAACGTATCGCTCTGTCAAACAAATACAAAGAAGAACAAAAAGAGCTTATGATTAAGGCTTATGACTGGGCTATCAAAGCCTACCCGCTCAATCCGAACGATGTTTACAACAACAATGTTTTGAAACAAACGGGCAAGCAATTGGAAAAAGAATTACCAGACGCACTGAAATAATCAGTGGCCACGAGCTTACAAAAAATGAAGAAGTTACTTTCACTGGTTGCAATCATCTTTGCAACCAGTCTTTTACAAGCAAGCACTAACAGCGCCTCACCGGCCAATGATAGTGTAGCACAGGTCTCTCAACCGGCACCCTCATCGGATGCCGGTTTTGTGCAAAAAGTCAGTGGGTGGTATTGTGACCACCTCAACTACGGGACTGTAACCATGTTGATGGCGCTGGAAAGCTCCTTTATTCCTTTTCCATCTGAGATTGTGGTTCCACCCGCTGCCTGGTCGGCCTGTGAAGAAGGCTCGCCCGTACATGCCACCGACTCCAGCCTTCTCAATATCATCTTATTGGTGATATTCGCCACGCTGGGGGCCATTGTGGGTGCGCTCATCAACTACTACCTGTCATCCTTTCTCGGCCGCCCCATCGTATATTGGTTCGCCG
Organism: Bacteroidales bacterium; assembly: GCA_024400785.1. Classification (GTDB taxonomy): domain Bacteria; phylum Bacteroidota; class Bacteroidia; order Bacteroidales; family WCHB1-69; genus UBA1756. Next base: position 7,419 of record JAKSME010000049.1, on the reverse strand, counting down.
ATAGCAAAGTGGGGCACCTATTCCTGCTCAGCGGTGAAAAAGTCAAAAAAGCGGAAGAATATTTCGTTGAACATGGCAACGCCTCCACCTTCATCGGTCGTTTGGTACCCGGCATCCGCCAACTCATTTCCATTCCCGCAGGCCTGGCCAAAATGCCCATTCTTCCCTTCATTGGTTTTACCGCTCTCGGTGCCACCGTTTGGAATATCATCCTGGCCATCGTTGGCTACGTGCTTCACGGTCAAGCCGACCTCATCCAACAATACATCGATGAAATTTCCTGGGGGCTTCTCGGACTGGGCATTCTCTTTGTCGGTTACCTGATTTATAAGGGCATAAAGAACAAAAAGAAAGCCTAATGCGCACATTCGGTCTCATCGGTTTCCCTCTTTCCCACAGTTTCTCTCCCGATTTTTTTGCAAAGAAATTCGAGAATGAAGGAATTACTGATACCGTATACCGCTTGTTCGAAATCCAAGATGTCGAACAATTACGCCCCATGATCCATCGTTTGCCCAACTTGTGCGGGCTCAATGTCACAACGCCGTACAAAGAAGAGGTTTTGTCCTTGATGGACAATCTCACGGAGGAAGCCTCCGTCATAGGCGCCGTCAACACCATAGATATTAAGCGCCAGGGCAACCTTGTGCAACTCACCGGCCACAACACCGATGCTTCTGGATTTGGACAACTTCTGCAGAAATATAAGATACCGGCGGATACATCGGCACTGATACTTGGCACTGGAGGAGCGGCAAAAGCCGTGGCTTTCGCGTTGGAAAAACGCCATATCAGTTATAAATTCGTATCCCGCTCGCATCGCGAGAACGCTCTCTTATACAGCGGATTGGATGCTGAAATCATCCGTAAAAGCCGCCTCATCATTCATGCTACGCCATTGGGAATGTGGCCCCATGTCAGCACATTACCCCGCATCCCTTATCAAGCCATCACACCACAACACCTTCTTATCGACCTCATTTACAATCCCGCAGTCACTGCATTTATGCAAGAAGGAGCCAAGGCTGGTGCCACCGTTGTCAACGGTTTAACCATGCTCCATGCCCAAGCGGAAGCCAGTTGGAATTTTTGGAACAAAAAATAATCATTTCACCATGATCATCCTGCTATACATTTTATCCATAGTACCCATCACACTTTTTATTCTGACCTTGCTGCTGATGGATTCCTTCAAATTAACCAGTTGGAGACGTTTGATTGGGACTGCGGTTGGAGGTGTCGTTTGCTGCCTGATTATGTTTGGGCTTGGTTTACTGCTAAATATTGAGGAACGGGGAATTGCTGATGCGATTTTGAGTGAAATTTTGAAAGGCTCCATCGTGTTGTATCTATTAAAAAAGAGAAAAATCGCTTTGCTGAGTGACGCAACCATCTATGGTTCAACCATCGGAGCTGGCTTTGCGACAGCGGAATGTGTTTTGCTTCTCAGCCACGGTTTGGTTCTACATCACGACATCGTGGTGGGAGAAGCCATCATGATTGGTTTGGAGGCGGCAGTCATGCACATCGGGTGTACCTCGCTTTTAGCCATGATGCTGATTATGGCTCAGCAGAACAAATTCGGCACAAAGACATGGCAAAAAGCCTTCGCATACACCATTGCCTTTGTCGCAGCCTGCGCGGTACACATCATCCACAACTGGGCCACTTTCATTCCTCCCATCATTCTGACCTCCATTTTAGTTGTTTACTTTGTTGTAAGCAAACGGTCGCTTTTCAAGAAAAATGAAAAAGCCATCCACGACTGGATCGATGACTGCATCAACAACGAAATCGCATTGTTGGGAGCCATACGGAAAGGAGAATTGTCCGCCACCAATGCAGGAAAATATCTTTTAACCTTAAAAGAATGTTTCGATGGAGAGACATTCTTTGATATGTGTTGCTATATATCTGAATATCTGGAACTTTCCATTGCAGCTAAAAGCAACCTTTTATTGAAGGAAGCAGGATTGCCCATCATTAAGAAACAGGAAAACGCAGCACGCATTGCTGAATTGAAAGCATTGAAAAAGAGAATCGGCTACACGGGAGAATATGCCATCGCCCCCATTGTTCAAATCAGAGCGGTAGACCAATGGATTTTGAAGGAACTCATCTGATTCTATTCCTCTTTCCACTCAAAAGTCTCCTCTAATTCCCAATATCCTCTAACATTCAAAGACTTACTGAGGAATTGTATCACCTCTGGCAACCTTTTTTCTTTATAATCCCCCGTATCCCACTTTCCATTGTCATTTACATCTTCCAAAATTTCCACCTTATATTTTCCAGCGAGGAGTTTATCGTAAACTATTGTAGTAGAACATGTTAATCTATCGCTTTGGATTTCTGCGTTAGAAGATGACAACAATGTTGCCACATAAACCTTTCCATTGTCAGGAATGCGATATGTGAGGCGTAAAGTACCGTAATCCTTTTCGGTTTTTGTGGTAAAAGAGGCAACGACTGTGTCATTCCAAGCGTCATCATAACCATGGAACAATGAATCGGGAATCATCAGTTCGTAAGGGACCTTTTCCGCAAATTTGAAAGGAATGGCCAACGACATCACGAAGGTGTCGGGGACAGAAAGCGTGACGAATGAAGTATCGTTGCCAGAGTACTTGCGTTTGGCGATAATGCGAACGGGAACTGAATCTGCGGGGCGGATGGGATAGGAAAACGAGAGCGTGAGCGGTTTGAACAATTCCCCACTGTTGTTGAGACTAACGGAAAGCGCATTGGTGCGTTCCTCGCGGCCTCTTCTGCCTTTGGATTCTTTGGCCTTATATGGAGTAACTTCAAGGGTATCAATAACTTTATTTTCCATCAGACATTCAAGCTGCAATGTGTCAGTTACAGGGCTTTTGAAATAAACTACGAGCGTATCGTGGCCGAAGTGGGTAAAAAATTCAGGAGAGGCCGTTAATGGACGAAGTTGCACATCATTGATTTCCTCACTGAAAAAGAACTCATATCTACCCACGGAACGGTTTTGAGATTTCGTCATAACTTGTTCACCGATAGCGCGGAACAGTCTGATTGTAAAAGGTTTGTACGTACTATCTACGGGAACGGGCTGCGGTTTCGTACTATCGTTTGCCAGCGTGTCAACTTCTTTTGGAGATGGGACAGACGGATAGAGAGTTGGAGCAAAAGCGATGGCCTCCGTGGGTTGGCTGTATATAAGATTGTTGTCTCCATCCACCAAAGCAAAAATTTTATAGTCGCCGGACTTAATGTTTTTAATTTGGAAAGTTCCATTGGACTGAGTTTTGCTAATGAATTGCGGACGAGTTGTAAGTGGCAAAGAATCAACATCTTCCGTATAAGCAAAAACGAAACATTCTTTCACAGGCTGGCCTGTTTTGGCATCAATGACGCGGCCTTCGAGCATCATTGAATCGACAGCGGAACCTGTGGAAAAAGCATAATTGTAGAATGCGATAGGATTTCCTTCGGTATAATCTTGGATGCAGTTGGCGAAACCGACATTGTACGTTTGATCAGGCAATAATGTATCTTGGAACTTGACAGTCAGAGTTTTACCGGATAGTGTAAACAAAGGGGCGGTAGTTGGCGGTGGTGAAATCAGCACATTCTCGTTCGTGTTATTCAAGGTGACGAACTCATCGAAAGTAACTTTGAAACTATTTCCTTTGAAATTGACCGTTCCATTGGCGGGCACTTCTTTCACAACGGAGGGGGGTGTAACATCCTTCGGCCCACCGACAGGGGTGACCATCTTAGCGCATCCTGCCCAAAGCAGAATGGAGGACATCCATCCAAAAAACAGTTTACTTCGCACTATATCAATTATTTATGAGGAATTTTCAGTACCTGTCCGACTTTAATGTTGTTCACATTGGTAATATGATTGTAATCGGCCAGTTGTTTTACCGACACCCCATGCTTAGTTGCGATTTTATACAAGGAATCGCCAGCCTTTACGACATAAGTAGTCGGTTTCGGGGTGGAAGGTTGTTTGGGGGAGGTGGACGGTGTTTGCGGGACTGTCACCGGTTTGGTGGCGGTTGAGTCGCTGCCCTCCTTGGTAGAATCTTTGGGGGTAGGCGCTGGGACGTAGGTATAACCGACGAGCAATTTTTGTCCCACTTTCAAATAGTTGCTTTTGAGGTGGTTCATTTTTTTCAGTTCAGCGACCGATATTCCATACTTATTGGCAATTTTGGACACGCTCTCGCCACTTCTCACCACATGATATTTCTTTTTTGTAGTAGTACCGCCGTCATCTTTCCCTGTATAAGTATTCACATATACCTGCAGCGGTCCGAAGTAAGTATCATATTCATACTTATAGATAGAATCTTGCATCAACTCAAAGCGGTCAAGGTCTTGGCGACGGAGGCGAAGCGGGAAACTTTCTGAAAATGCGGGAATTACGTTTCTTTTATACTGTGGATTCAATGTTTTGATTTCTTCGATATTGATTCCCAAGACGTGAGCGATTTGCTCAAAATGCACCTCTTTTTTCACCATGATGGTATCGACATCGAGGGGGATGCGGATATCGGCGGGAGTGATGCCGTGCATTTTGTAGTACTTCATCATGTAGAGGGCACCGATATAGGCGGGGAAGTAATTTTGTGTTTCACGGGGAAGGTAGGGGCGCACTTCCCAGAAATTGGTTTTGCCACCGGAGCGGGTGATGGCACGGCGAACTCCGTTAGCGCCGCAGTTGTATGCGGATATGGCCAATCCCCAGTCACCGAAGATATTATAGAGGTCGCGGAAGTGGCGGGCGGCAGCGTCTGTGGCCTTCATAGGGTCGCGGCGGTCATCGATAAAGGTGTTGACTTCCAAGCCATACATTTTACCGGTTTGGTACATAAACTGCCAAATTCCGGTAGCGCCGGCGGGGGAAACCGCAGTCGGATTCAAACTGGACTCGATAATTGTGATGTAGATAAGTTCTTCGGGGACGTCGTATTTGTCGAAGATGGCAGCCATACGGGGATAATAATATTGAGCGAGACCGAGGATGACGGAAGAAGAGCGCTTGCGTGTATTGGCATACAGGTTGATGTAGCTGCGAACAGTGGAGTTGTAGCCCAGTTGGACAACGCTGTGGAGTTTCGTCAGACGAAGTTTGTAGATGGAGTCGCAGTTGGCATCGGAAATGGTATTGGTATCGGTGTATGAATTAATGACGGCACGAGCGTTGGCATTGGCATGTTTGACATACCAGGTATCCAACATTTTATCCATTTTGCTGGAAAGAAATTGTTGTGAATGTTTAATTTCGGCTTCTTCCGCATATTGTGCTTTGATTTTTGCGCTGTCCACCTGAGCCATTCCCATGGAAGACATCAGTACAAACGCCAAAAACATATAAAATCTAACTTTCATCATCAGTATTCAATTTTGTAGTTATTCCAGCGCAACTCTTTGCCCTCTTTGTAAAGGGTGGTCAAAACGAGTTCGCCAGTGTCATAATAGTCGTACCAAACGCCATCGCGTTCGCCGTTGATACATTTACCGGTGCGCTTAATAACGTGATTTTCGTAATAAATTGTATATTTACCGTTCATCAAATCTTGGTCATACTCGATTTCGGAAGCGATGACACCTTTTTCATACCAAGTTTTCCAAAGGCCCGTTCTCATTCCGTCGTAATAGTCTCCCTCTTCGATAGAACTGTTTCTCACATAAAACCAGTGACCTTCTTCGCTACCTTCCACATAACTTCCTTTGGCCACCTCATTTCCTTCTTCGTCATATTCAATGAATTCGCCATCCAGAACTCCCGCATCATAATTGGCTTCGCGCATCAGCTGGCCATTGGCGTAATACCATTTCCATTCGCCATCCTGCTTTCCTTTAGAATTATATGCGCCTTCCACCTCAACACTTTTATCTGGGAAGAAGAACTTCCACTTCCCCACCCTGTTGGAATTTTTGTAGCTGCCTTCCGATTTCAGCTCGCCGGTAGTGTAGAACTCTTTCCATTTTCCTTGGCGATTGCCTTCCATATCTGTAATTCCCTCACTGAGCATCAATCCGTTGGCGAAGATATAACCTTTTATGACATTGCCTTCGGTATCGAACTCGCGGCGAAGTCCGTCGGCTTTGCCCTGATAATAAGTGGCCACGATGGCAGGTTGTCCGTTGGGATGATACGAGACTTTGCGTTCCAACTGCTTGGTTTCCTGCGCGTCTGCCACGAGATAGTCGTTTTCATATTTCTGCACCAACAAAAAGTTTCCTTCTTCGTCGTACTCCTTAAAATAGCCGTGACGCTTGTCGTTCACATATTCGCCTTCGAGTTGCAGATTGCCGTTCGGCCAGAAATATTTCCACTTGCCTTGTTTGTATCCGAACTTGTCGGTACGGTTCACCGACTCACGCTTGGTAAGGATTCCGTGGTGGTAGTAGGCCAGTTTGACGATCACGCCGTTGCTGTCGTACTCGATGGCCATGCCGTGGGGCTTACCGGCTTCATACGGGGTGACACGTTTCAATCGACCGTCATTGGTGTATGTTTTCACTGGACTCAGCAGGGTGTCTGCATCCCAGTTTTCGACGGTGTATTCGTCACTCAGAAACTGTGTGCGAGGGCCCTGTTTTATACCATTCTTGTATGTAACTTTCAGAGTAGCAACACCTTGCTCGTTATAAAAAGTCCAAACACTGTCTAATTGTGTATTATGTCTGTTGCCTTCTGATATGAGGATTCCCTTTTCGTTATACGATTTCCACCAGCCGTCGGGTTGGCCGTTGACCATATTGCCTTCGCTAGACTTTTCTCCGTTGGGGTAGTAGAAGATGTTATAACCGTTTGGATTGACGGTAGGCTGTGCCAAGGCGCTCACCGACAGCATCAAAAGCAAGATTTCCAAACAGTAAAACGGCTTCATAATTATATATATAATATAAAAGTGCAAAGATACAATTTTTTGGCGAAACAGGGGAATTTGCCGTCACATTTTTTGAACACGGCACATTTAATATTCCATTAAAAAAACTTTATAAAAAAAGCGTAATTTTGCGCGGTCAAAATCCACACACATGTATACGTTTCTTATTGCCTTAGTTTTGCTGATTCTCGGCTATATCATCTATGGCCGCATTGTTGAAAAAATCTTCGGGATTGACGGGAAACGCCCTACTGCTGCCATCACCAAGCAGGATGGGGTGGACTACATTCCGATGAAGCCATGGAAAATTTTTCTCATTCAGTTTTTGAATATTGCGGGTGTCGGACCGATATTCGGAGCCATCATGGGGGCGAAATTCGGCACGGCATCTTTTTTGTGGATTGTACTCGGCTCCATTTTTGCAGGTGGCGTACACGACTATTTATCGGGGATGATTTCCTTGAGAAATGACGGGGTGAGTTTGCCGGAAATTCACGGCAAATACTTAAGCAACCGAATGAAGCAGTTCATGCGGGCA
>JAKSME010000048.1 GCA_024400785.1 Bacteroidales bacterium | reverse complement strand
TACGAAAATCTGTTCTGCCATACTGTTTTTGCGACACACTACATAGGCCTCTTTCTTATATTCGCGATGCGCAAATTCGCGTAGCAACCAAGTCTTGCCCACTTGACGCGCCCCATTCACAATAAGTGGTTTTCTGTTTGTGCTGTTTTTCCAGTCTGTAAGTTGTTGTAGTGCAAATCTTTCCATATTATTAAACCATTTTTCTGCATGTAATCATTGAAATAATCACACTTTTCCACACATTTTTTTGTGCAAAAATACAAAAATTTACATTTACAACCTTACTCCTCGCTCTTTTTCTTGCGGATGATGAGGCGGTCGCAGGTGGCCAATACGCCGGGCAACACGAAAAGAATCAGCACAACGGCAACGAATGCGCCTACGGCTATCGACTGCAAAATGGCCGAAATCGTGGGCTCGTCAACCAAAAACGTCATAATGGCGGGCACAAGCACCAGAATCGAGCCAGAAGTCAAAATGGTATGCGTGGCGCAACGGTACGTGTCGGTGATGGCTTCGCCAATGCCCATCTCAATACGCTTGTTGCGATAGTAGTTGGCGAACAATATGCCGTAGTCGATGGCCGCACCCATCAGGATGCTTTGCACAATGAGATAGGCGATGTACAAAAGAGAACCGCCGCCTATGCCGCTCACAACCACGTTCACGAACACACCCGACATGACGGTACACACCAAAATGGCCGACAATAACAGCGAGCGGAAGGTGAGCGCGACAATCAGGAAGATGGCCGCAATGGTGAGCAAAGTCACCAAAAGCAACTCTTTGCTGAAGCCAGCCTTCATCTCGGAAAGCATTACCGACTCTCCAATGGCATAGTAGGGCCGGCTCAACGATTGCTTGCATACACCGTGAAGGTGGTCGATAAAGGTGTATGTTTCGGGAGATTCCGTGCGTAAGTTGGTGATAATCATCGCCATGGAATGATTCTTGCCGCGCAGCTGGCCGACGCCTTCCAGCAGATTCTTCTTCACTTCGGTAAGCCCTTTGCGCATAGAGGCATCCATCATGCCAGCCAGACTCGGGTCGGTGAGCACCGAATCGGCGAGGAAGTTTACCAGTTCTTCCAGTGTCATCGTCCAGCTCGGGTCGTAGTCGGTTCCGCTGGCGTGGTACATATACAGGAAGTTGATGAGCGCTTCGGGAATTTCTTCGCCCAACAGCGAGATGTTGTGCGACATCTGCTGTGCGGTGTATTCTTTTTTGCCGGAAAGCATCTCGTCTAACACAAAAATCGGGTCGTTGGGATCAGGTTTGACGCGAATGACGGGAATTTTCGGCTGTTGCGGCACGGCGGGCTGCACAGGAGCGACAACATTCTGTTGCACAGAATCTTGCGAGGCAACGGCCGTGCTGTCGTCGGCGACTTCAACAATATCTTCCGCGGGGGCGGGGGCGGCGGGCTGAACTACGGTGGGCTTGCTTTGGGCCGCCAGAATCGCAGCGTCCATCGTTTCTTTGAGTGCCAGCAACTGTGCCTTCTGTTCGCCTTTGATCATGCTGCCCCATCCTTTGCGCTGCATGATGTCGTCGGTGAGGAAGTGAACGAACTGAATCGGTGACATGGTGCCGCCGCCGCGCTTGGCCAGCTTATACACCATCTTGGCCTGGCCTGCATCCATCGTCAGGTACGCGGCCATTTCCGCCGAAGTCATCGGTGTGTTGAGCTTAGTGACGTCGGGATAAGGCGACTGTTGCGGGGTGCTGTTGGAATGGGCAGGTGCTTCCGCAGCGGGTGCAGATGGCTTCGGCGCGGTGGAAGCGGTGGCGTGCGTTTTGTCAGGTGTTGGAGCAGTGGGCGCAGCATGTGTGGCAGTCGGCGTGGCCGTTGGGCGCGTGGCCGTTGGGCTTGCTGCGGGTGCTTCCTCCTTCACATCTTTTTCGGCGTCGGCCAAAGGATGACGAATTTCATCCAACATGGCGATTTGCGCCCGCATCTCATCGTTTAACTGCTTGCCAATAAGCGAATTGGGATCGTTGGCCTGGGCGATGATGAAATCAGCCATCTCGTTGAAATCCATCGTCAGCGCTTGGTGTCCGTTGTGTGCGGCAAAATAGACCGCTTTGAAAATGTCGTCAGTGAGCATATCCATATTCATGGTCGGATCTGCTTCGGGAGCCATGCTTCCCATCATTGCGCTGAGGTCGGTTATGGTTTCCACCATCTGGGGCGCGGTACACTCTCGGTGCAGCAGCGTGGGATATGAAATGACCATCTCAACACCGGGATCCTTGGAAATGGAATCCAGCAGCGGAAGCATCTTGTTTTCATCGGCATTGTCATACACCAAAACCACTGGATTCTTTTTCGGGAAATATTGCTCAATCTGCGATTCAGTGGCATTATAGAAGATGATATCTGTTTGATTGTGAAGAATATATGAACCGGCGAAAATCACAACAAACAGAATGGTGAGCGGAATCCGGAAGCGCATACTGAAATTCGCCAGTTTGTCGGTCGGAATCGGCAGCACTTTTTTCGCAGATTTGTAAATGCCTTTTTCAAACAGGAGGATGAGGGCGGGGAGGACCGTAAAATTGCAAATCAAACTGCATAAAACGCCTTTGGAAAGCACTACGCCGAGGTCGGCACCGATTTTCAACTTCATGAAAACCAGCATGATGAGTCCGACAATGGTAGTGAGAGCACTACTGATGATGGGTGCAGCGGCGCGGCTCACCGCTTTGCGCATCGCCTCGCTACTATCGTCAGTGAGGGCTTTGTCTTGCCGGAAATGGTTGAGCAAGATAATGGAGTAATCCATCGAGAGCACCAGCTGCAGCACGGCCACGATGGAGTTGGTGGTGACGGAAACGCTGGGCAGCAGTGCGTTAGTGCCGACATTCAGCAAGACGGCGATGCCGGTTGAGGGGTGGGAAAGCACGGGTTCGAGCCATGAGCGGCACATGGAGAAGAGTGTGACGAGCAACCGCGGAACGGCGCCAATGAGCATCGGTCCACCGGCGGCGGCTCCGTCTTGGCTGGTTTCTACCGCTTCGGCGTTGCCGAACTGCTCGGAAATCGCTTCACCCAACGCCACTTGGTCAACGGAGTTGGGAACGCCCAACTCGAACAATGTGCGGGAACCGTTCTCCTGCGTGATGACGCTGTTAACATCTTCAATGTCACGCAGTTTCGCCTTTATCTCTGTTTTTTGCTCATCAGACAATTGGTTGAACATTACGCGGATGCCACCGCCGTTATTTTCAGCCAGATCGCCGAATTCATCAGTCATTATTTCAATACCAGCCCGCATTTTGGAGTCGTCGGGGAGGTATTTCGACATGTCGGTATTGATGTTGACATGGAAAATTAGGACTGCACACAGCGCAGAAAGCGCGAGAGTGATGCCAAGAAACCAATGTCTATATTTTATTAAAAGATTAGTCATTAAAAGGTTACATTCGTTTTCGGGTATGAAATATACCCTGCCAAATTAAGGGCGCAAATGTACGAAAATTATCGCTTGGCACTGCAAAATTGTTTCGACTATTTTCTTTGGGGGAAAGCTGCTCTTGATTTTTATTCCTTATTATCCTCATTTTCTTCTTCGTCTGCATTTTCAAATTTCCCCAACAAAGCGGTAGCCTGGTCCATAGGCAAGGTCTCCACTTCGCGCAGTTTCCTGTTGATGGCTTTTGTGCGAGTTCCTTGCAACTTTTCGATGGTCTCGGCAGCCGAATCCAAATTCTTTTTCGCCTTCGCCAGCAGCCCGCCGAAAGTGGAGAACTCGGTTTTTACAGCTCCGAGCGTTTCCCAAACCTCACTGCTGCGCCGCTCTATCGCCAGCGTGCGGAAACCCATCTGCAGGCTGCTCAGCAGCGCGCCCAGCGTCGTCGGCCCCGTGACCAAAATGTGGTATCGGTCACGGAGTTCCTGCGCCAACTTGGGCCGGCGGATGACTTCCGCATAGATGTTCTCCACCGGCACAAACATGATTGCGAAATCGGTGGTGTGCGGGATGGAGACATATTTGGTGCAAATGTCCTTCGCCATCTTTGTGATGGTGGTTTCAAACTGCTGCGACTTGGCTTTGACAACCGCGGTATCGCCCGCATCAATGGCATCAATGTATTGGTCGTAAACATCTTTGGGAAATTTTGAGTCGATGGGCAGGTACACCGCCGATTTGGAGTCATTCCTGCCGGGCAATTTGACGGCAAATTCCACACGCTCGGTGCTCCCCGGAATGGTGGCCACATTTTCATCGTACTGCTCCGGCGACAACATTTGCTCCAACAAGGCTTTCAGCTGCAATTCGCCGAAGTTGCCGCGAACTTTCACATTGGTGAGCGCATTTTTCAAACCTCCCACGTCGGAAGCCAGGTTCTTCATCTCGCCCAAGCCCTTCTGCACATTTTCCAATTGCTCGCTTACTACCTTGAACGACTGTCCAAGTCGCTCATTCAAGGTGTTTTGCAACTTTTCATCCACCATTAAACGTATGTCTTCCAATTTCTTTTCTGTTGCGTCCAACAGCTCCTTCTGCCGCTTGTCGAGTTCTGCAAAACGCTCTTTCTGTGCTTCCACCGACTTCCCCGTGCTGTTGTCAAAAGCCTCTTGAAAGCGTTGCATCGTGCGGGCGAATTCTTCCCGCTGTTCTTGTGTGCTTTTATGGGTTTCTTGGCGAAAAGCTGTCATGTTGTCCGCCAATTCCTTTCTCAATTGAGCGGCGTTTTCCGTCAGTTCCTGCCTCGTGTTTTTGTTCGCTTCTGCCATCCTGTTTTCCAAACGGTCGAAATTTTGAGATGAAATATCCGTAGATGAAGATTTTAAGCCGGAAAGGCGAGCCAGAGCCACAACCATGCAAAGCAGATTGAGCAGACTCAATGCCAGTGTGGTGTAAATAATGGTTTGCATATTATGATTATCCTTTTGTGAGTGATTTGTTATGAAGGTGCAAAAATACTGATTTTTTGTGGTTTGGAAGGGGAGGGGCGACTGGATTTTTTTGTAAAAAGCGCATTGCAACTGTTTGATTTTCAAAAAAAATATTGTACTTTTGCAGCCAAATTTATAGTTTATGGCGAAAAAGAGAATTTTGTATGTAGCTCCAGAGATATTTCCCTATCTGCAAGAGAGTTACACATCAAACGTTTGTAGATTTTTACCCCAAGGCATTCAGGAACGTGAAAACGAAATCCGCACCTTCATGCCGAAATTTGGTTGTATTAACGAACGTAAAAATCAACTCCACGAAGTCATTCGTCTTTCTGGGCAAAACATCATAGTAGATAATTCCGACCATCCGCTCATTATCAAGGTGGCTTCTTTGCAGGTTGTCCGCATGCAGATTTATTTTATCGACAGTGATGACTATTTCAAGCGTAAGCAGCTTTACCGTTCACCCGAGGGCGCGTTCTTCGATGATAACGACGAGCGTATGATTTTCTTTGCCAAAGGTGTGATTGAAACGGTGCGCAAACTGGGTTGGGCTCCCGACATCATCCATTGCCACGGCTGGATCACTTCGCTCCTCCCCATTTTCATTAAAACTTGTTACAAAGACAATCCGTTCTTCCAAGATACACGCATTGTTTATTCCATTTACAACGATCAATTTGATGAAAAACTGGATGAACATTTTGCGAAAAAACTCGCCGGCACCGGCATCGATGAGCAGTTCATCGGCGGTCTTGAAAACGCCGGCTTCCCTGAACTGATGAAAAAGGCATTGGAATTTTCAGACGCAGCCGTCATCGCCCACCCCGACATTGACCCGCGCTTGAATGACATCATTTCTCAATACCAACGACCGCTTTTTACTCATCCCGCCGGTACAAATCCCGTTGTGTCAGCAGAATACGTAGATCAATATAACGATTTCTATGACGACTTGATGCAAAAGTCGCCGATGACTTTCTAAACTCGCTCTTACATGATGAAACACTATTTCATAATATGTATCATTGTATTGGCAATTTTTTCTTGTAGTTGCAAAAAAGACATCAGCTCTATCGGTTTGAATCTTCAGGACGAAGACATCCTCAATGCGGAATTTGTAACCGCCCCGCTGTCGGCCCATTCCACCCTCGAAGATTCTATCAATACCAAAAACCTACTTAACAACGTCGTGGGCACAATCAATGACCCGGTGTTCGGACAAACCCAGGCGGGATTTTGCACGCAGTTCGCTGTTTCGGGTAGCAACTCCTTCTTCCCGAAACAGGCCGTACTCGATTCCGTGGTCCTCACCCTCCAATACTCCGGTTATTTCGGCGATACTTTGTCCCCCCTCAAATTCCACGCCTACGAACTCTCACAGCCGCTCACCGCTACACATTATTATAGCAACGACGACAACCCCGCAATCTTTTCCGCCGACCTTGTGACCGACAACAATTATCTTTATCCACAACCCAATACCAGCGTGTATGTGGACACAACTTCCAAAGCGGCTCACCTCCGCCTGCATTTGGAACGCTCCTTTGGCAACAAGCTGCTGAAAATGAATCGCTCACAGTTGGCTAATACCTCGGCTTTCCAAAATGAGTTTTATGGACTTTGCGTCCAAGCCGAAGCTCGCCCCAGCAGAACGGGCAATCTTTGTTATGTGAGCCTGACTTCCGCCATGAGCGGTATCACCGTTTATTATACGGTTGACAGGGTTCACAAAAAATACACTTTCCCCATCAGCAAAGACTGTGTCAGATACAACTTTTATACCCACGACTACACCACCGCAAGTAGCAACTTCCAACGGCAGGTAATCCAAGGCGATACAACCATGGGAAGAGATGAACTCTACCTTCAACCGACGGCTGGTGTGAAAACACATGTCAGCCTGGCGGAAGTTCCCAACATCTTCAAAGACAGAAACGTGGTCATTAATCGAGCGGAACTCGTCCTTACCAATGTTTCTACCGATGAAGATTATTTCTACCAACCCTACAACCTTTCTCTGCAAGTGGTTGACAAAGACGGAACGACTTATTATACCCCAGATGATGCTTCCATGACTTCCAGCGGTTACTTCGGCGGCATTTATGATGAAAAAACGAAGGAATATCGTTTCAGAATCACCAATTATGTTCAGTATATCATTAAAAATGGAATAAAAGACGATGGCTTGAACGTCGTCGTCAACGGTGCCGGTGTGCGAGGGAACCGCCTCGTATTCCGCGGTACAGATAATATTTATTCAGACAACTTCCGTCTCGAAATTTATTATACCGAATTATAACCCCCATTCACCTTTTCCCCATTCATCCATTCACCCATTAACCATTAGCCCAACATGTGTGGAATTGTAGCTTACACGGGTTGCAAAGAAGCCTACCCGATTTTGATAAAAGGACTCAAACGCTTGGAATACCGTGGTTATGACAGTGCCGGTGTGGCATTGTCGCAAGAAAACTGTATTGCTTTGTATAAATGCCGCGGTCGCGTTGCCGATCTCGATGAAATGTGTCTTGACAAAAACGTCGCAGCCCATACAGGTATCGGCCATACCCGCTGGGCCACCCACGGAGAGCCAAGCACTCAAAATGCCCACCCCCATCTCTCGGAAGATGGAAAAATCGCCCTCATCCATAACGGCATCGTTGAAAACTATCTTGTTCTGAAACAGGAACTTATCAGCCGCGGCTATCAGTTTAAAAGCAATACGGATACCGAAGTGCTCGTGCATCTCATCGAGGATATCTTTAAAAAGGAACAGGTTTCTCTGGCAGAAGCCGTCCGCATCGCTCTGGCCGGTGTGGTAGGCACTTACGCCCTCGCCATCCTTTCCGCAGATGCACCCGACCAACTGATTCTTGCCAAAAAAGGCAGCCCGCTGCTCATCGGTGTCGGAGATAACGAATTCTTCATCGGTTCCGATGGCGCCCCCATCGTTGAATACACTAAAAAGGTCGTTTACCTCGAAGATGGCGACGTTGCGGTAGCAATTCCTGGTAAGAAGTTGGAAATCAGAAATATAAATGAAACCGGCACCAAACGTCCCTATTTCCAAAAATTGAAGCTCAACCTTGACCAGTTGGAAAAAGGCGGTTTCGACCATTATATGCTGAAGGAAATTTTCGAACAGCCAAAAGCCATCAAAGACAGTATGCGAGGCCGTTTGAATGTCAAAAAAGACGTTGTATCATTGGGCGGCATTATTGAATATGAAACCAAGATGATGAATGCACGCCGCTTCATCATGGTGGCCTGTGGAACGTCATGGCACGCCGCAACGGTAGGAGAGTACCTATTTGAAAGTCTGGTGCGCGTACCCGTTGAAGTGGAATATGCCTCCGAATTCCGATACCGCAACCCCATCATTTACGAAGATGACGTGGTAATAGCCATCTCACAGTCGGGCGAAACCGCCGACACCATCGCCGCCGTCGAATTGGCCAAAAGTCGTGGCGCCACCGTTATCGGCATCTGCAACGTGGTTGGTTCCACACTGGCCCGCGCCACCCACGCCGGTTCTTACACCCACGCCGGTCCCGAAATCGGGGTGGCTTCCACCAAGGCCTTCACTGCTCAGGTTACCGTGCTAACGCTGATGGCCCTATGTCTCGCCCGAAAGAAAGGTAACCTTGCACTTTCAGAATATCATCAGATTATCAATAACTTGGAGGAAATTCCGGCTAAAGTGGGGGAGGCCCTCAAACTGAATGACCAAATCAAGGAAATTGCCAAGACTTTCGTCGACAAGCGAAACGCTATCTACCTCGGCCGTGGCATCAACTTCCCCGTTGCCCTCGAAGGCGCATTGAAACTGAAAGAAATTTCCTACATCCACGCGGAAGGCTACCCGTCAGCGGAAATGAAACACGGCCCCATCGCCTTGATTGACGAAGAAATGCCGGTGGTCGTTCTCGCTACAGAACAGGAAACCTACGAGAAAACCGTCAGCAACATCCAAGAGGTTATTGCCCGAAAGGGAAAAATCATCTCCGTTGTGACCAAAGGCGACGAGTCCGTCAAAGCCATGTCGGATTACTGCGTCGAAATTCCGGAAACTTCCGAAATCCTCACTCCGTTGATTTCGTGTATCCCGTTGCAACTGCTGGCCTATCATGTTGCCGTCCTTCGCGGCTGCAACGTCGATAAACCGCGCAATCTTGCCAAATCTGTTTCTGTGGAATAAGTTGATTATGTGGGCGGGCCGGCGCTACGCGCCGTCGGGCTGTCCGCACTAACTTCGCGCTCAAACCTTCTCCCACCATACTTGGGACACCGCCCATCATCCCTTTCCCACCTTCCAACCTCTCATTATCCACGCGCTCGTAAATGTGCTCCCATCCCTCCCGCAATCACCCTCGCACCAACAGCAATCACATAAAAAAAGCACGAACCGTAAGATTCGTGCTTTTTCGCTTCTAAATTACCAAGAGGTTACTTTGCATCGAAAGCTTCTTTTACACCGGACATGGATCGGATGAGGGTATCAATTTTGGCCTCACACGCCTTGAAACGGTCATCCAACGCTTTGCCCTGGTTCGCTACAGTGGCATCACCGTTTTTCGCCAGGAACTTAGCCATCTGCTTAGAACCGTAAAAAGTGTATTTATCATCCGTGAGATACTGTTTGAAACGGTAAATGCTGTAGTCGCCATAAAGCATGTCGGTTACAGCCTTTAGGTATTCAGGATTGTTGAGCTCATGGTAAACATAACTGCCACCCACGTTTTGAAGTGCCTTTGCATTTTCCAACTGGGAAATGATGTGGCCGAAATTAGCAACTCCTTTTTCCAAATCGGCAAGCATGTTCGACGCTTCTTCGTATGCTTTTTTGAATGTACCAGCAACGGGAATGTTCTTAGTGAGCTCATTAGAACCTTCCGAAAGCATCGGCAAATAGCGCGAATAAATCCATTCGATGTTGTCTTGGTGGATTTCCATCACTTTGTCTTTATTCTTTGCATTTTCATAGAAAGAAAGTTGTTCCGAAATCTCTTTCAGAATCTGATTCTTAATGACTTGCGCTTTTTTGCTGACTCTTTCGGCATCTTGCGTGCGTCCCTGTTCGGCATAGATGCCAGCCAAATCGGCATAACAATCGGCCCCATTAATAAAATACATAGTATATTGATGATACTTGTTATTCAAGAAGGGGATGAGCTTGTCGGGCAGAACAACCTGCAAGTGGTCGAGGATCTCCTCGGCGCGTTTCAACTTGTAGAGATTGTCTGCGTTGGCAGCGTAAGAGTATTCACGAATCAAATCTTCAGCCAACTGAACGTGCATTGAACTAATAGAAAGTGCCATGTGAATGTTTTCTTCCGGATTGTAAACGCGTGGGTCGTTCACGCCGCCCCAAGCATATTCGTACGGCTGGTGGCCTTTTGCAGCTTCGGGGTTCTTCACGATGTCCGGACGGGTATGGTCATCGAACTTGTTCATGATGTTGTCGTACAAAATGGCGGTGTTGGTGGTGCAACCCTTTTGAACTGGAACAAGACGGTAGGCAAAACCTTCGTTTTGGAGATATTTGTCCAAGCCGAAATCTCCGATGGAAGAAGCGGCGAAGTAAATCGGGCGTTCCCAGTTGTTTTCGGCGATCATTTCGAGAACCATCAAGGTGCTGCGGGAGATCTGGGTGCTTTTCAGTTCGAACTCGATGCGGGGAACGATGCGTGCGACATCATCGCCACGAACGGTCTTGGTTTTTACAACCTGGTCTTTATTGACATCAAGGTAGAACTTCTTACCGTAATTGTCTAATTGGAAATAGGTTTTTCCGTCGTATGCCTCAGACTTGACATCTTTGAGGAAGGCCTTCAGGTCGGCGGCGGTAGTCACTTCTCCATTGAGAAGAACGATGTCGCGCGTGCCATCGCGGTACTGCTCCCACGTAAAGTCGATGGGCAGAGGCTTGGATTCGTATGCCTTACGCTTCATCTGGTCGACATACCAGCCGGCGGAAAGGAGTGAAAGGTTGCAGTTGCGCACGTCGGTACGGTAGCCTTCTACCTCTTGCGCATACCAGATGGGGAAGGTGTCGTTATCGCCCATCGTGTAGAGGATGGCATTGGGCTCGCAGGAGTCGAGGTAGGCCTTTGCTGCAGCCAGAGCGGTGTAACGGTTGGAACGGTCGTGGTCATCCCAGTTTTCGCGGGCCATGATGCCGGGAACGAGGAACAAACAAAGAACCGTAATCGCTGCGGGTGCGGCAATCTGAACGACTTTGTTGTTGATCTTTTCAAACAGCGAGTAGATGGCATAAACGCCAAAGCCCACCCAAATGCAGAAAGCATAGAACGAACCCACGAAGGCATAGTCACGTTCACGCGGTTGATAGGCCTGCATGTTCAGGTAGAATGCGATGGCCAAACCGGTCATCAAGAACAAGAGGAGAACGATGAACGAGTTCTTGGAATCTCTGAAGAAGTAGAAAACCAGACCGATGAGTCCCAACAGCAACGGCAGCATGTAATATTTGTTGGTGCCTTTGTTCTTCATGGAGGCGACATCGGTGGCTTGGTCGCCCAAACGAGCACGGTCGAAGGCGGGAATGCCGGTAATCCAATTCCCGTTTTCTCCATCACCCATGCCTTGGATGGCATTTTGCCTACCTGAGAAATTCCACATGAAATATCTGAAATACATGTAGTTGAACTGATAATCCATCAAGAATTTCTTGTTGTCCTCGAAATTCGGTTGATAAGAACCGGCAGCAGCTCTTTCCTTTTTCTTGAGGTCTTTGCTGTCGAATCCCCATTCCACATAGCCGCTTTTGTAACGCTCTTCCTGGCTCCACATACGGGTAAGGAACTGTTCTTGGTTGCCGTAAGTATAGTTGAAAGGACGTTTGACGACTACGTATTTACCAGCGGCGTTGTCTCGTGCATAAACCGGGTCACCCTCTTCCGTTCCCGTCGGATGTGAGTTGAAGGTGGGACCGAACAAGAAAGGAGTTTCACCATATTGCTCGCGGTTGAGGTAGGCCAAAAGAGAAACGGCATCTTCGGGATTGTTTTCATCGATGGTAGGGTTCGCATTGGAACGGATAACCAGTACGAAGAAGGTGGAATAACCAATCAACAGGAAGAAGAGACAGTAGGTGGCAACCAACAGAACCTGTTTGCGCTTCTTGTATCCGAAGTAAAGGCCGCAGGCAATGAGCAATCCCAGCAAAATGAAGAAGATGACTGCTCCGGAGTTAAAAGGCATACCCACACTGTTGACAAAGAAAATCTCGAATTTACCGGCAAAATTCACCACATTGGGAACAATGAAGTAAAGCACTAAGCCGACCAAAACGAAGGAACCTATCAATGAGAACAACACGCCCCACTCGGGCAGGGAATGGAAGGTGCCTTTTTTGAAACAAAGGATCGTGAGCGGAAGGGTGACCAACAACCAAACGGCAAACATCAACGGCGTAGGCAGGATGATGGCACCGAAAAAGGACAAAATGGCGGTGGTTAAAGCCACACCCATGGACGTCGCTTTCTTTGAAAGTTTGAAGTAGACAATCAAAACGATGGCCGGAATAGTCAACAAATTTAAGAGGTGAACACCGATGGAAAGACCTATGAGATAAGTAATTAAGACAATCCAACGGTTGGGGTTGGTGTTAGACTTCGGGTTGTCGTATTCGAAGTCCCATTTCAAAATGCACCAAAATACCAAGGCCGTAAAGAACGACGACATGGCATAAACTTCACCCTCGACTGCGGAGAACCAAAAGGTGTCGGAAAAGGTGTAAGCCAAACTGCCCACCAAAGCAGAACCGAAAACGGCAATCATCCTACCGGTGGTCATCTCTCCGCTTTTGGCAACGAGTTTGCGCCCCAACATGGTGATGGTCCAGAAAAGAAACATGATGGTCAAACCGCTGCACAACGCGGCCAAACTGTTGACGCAGAAGGCCACTTTTGTGACATCGCCGGCGGCGAACAAACTGGCCACACGGCCAATCAATTGAAATGTAGGTGCTCCAGGCGGATGCCCTACCAAAAGTTTGTAGTCTGTGGAAATGTACTCGCCACAGTCCCACCATGAAGCAGTCGGTTCCGCCGTCATGATGTATACCGCGGTGGCTACAATGCCGATAAGTACTCCCAAGATGATGTTAGTCCATTTGTACTGTTTCGTCATTACTTTATTTTTTTGGGTTATTGATGAATAAAAATGATTATTTTCAATTGTAAATAATTGTAAATGAGATATTTGCAATTATATTTGGTTATACAGAAAAATCTGGCAAATTTACAACTTTATTTTTGATAAAAAGTTGCATTTTCTCTATTTATTATATGTATTTTATAATAGTATTTTCGTACTTTTGCACGTTTTATCGTAGAGTAATATGAAAAGAAAAATAGCATCTGCCATCTGCTTGCTCCTCACAGTTTTTGTTTTGTCACTAACCCTTTCATCCTGCAGCAAGGATTTTAACTCTAATGCTGATTATAAGGATGTTACAGTAGTTTATGGGATATTGAACACTGAAGAAACGGAACATTACATTAAAATTTACAAGGCGTTTCTCACCGATGGCAACGCTTACGAAGCCGCTCAAGAATACGACAGCCTTTACTATTTTGACAAAATCAGCGTGTTCATTGAAGAATATGTGAACGGTCGCCGTACCGCCTCAATCCCCCTGGAGATGTCCACAGATATTCCCCGCGACACAGTCGGCGATTTCGCCAGCCCCGACCAGCTCGTCTACAAATTCACCCACAACCTCAACCCCAGCGCCACCTACAAACTTATTATCACCAACCTTGAAACGGGACGCGTAATTACCAGTGAAACCAATGTCGTCAGTCCCTTTATGGTTACCAAACCATCCAATGTCACAGCCCAAATCAGCATCCACAACACCCAACCGGCCACTATCGAATGCTCTACCCCCCAAAATGCCAGCAGCTATGATATCTATCAGTCTTTCATCTACATTGAACGCGATAGA
>JAKSME010000047.1 GCA_024400785.1 Bacteroidales bacterium | reverse complement strand
TCGCTTTACAAAAATATAAAACTTTGAATTTTACACACTTTTTTGGGATAGTATCCCTAAACCCTAAACCCTCAACCCTCAACCCTAAAAAAAGGCCTCGCACGAAATACGCACGAAGCCCTTTATTAATATTCTATTGAAAGCGGGTTGAAAGCCATTCTAAACCCTCAACCCTAAGCCCTTAACCCTGACTTAGTCCCGGAGACAGCGGACAGAAAAGCCGAGATCCTTAAAGTCGTTGCCCCTGAACACGTCGGAATCGAGGCTGCTCAGGTTCCGAGACCAAGCGCCGTTGCCACCGCTCTGGGTAGCACTCCAGAAGTAGGCGCGGCTGCCGAAAACGGAGAAACTGCTGTAGAGGCTAGTGCCTGCGGGAACAGCCGAAAAGCCCGTGGCGTTGTTGTTTTCTTGGGCTTTGCCCACATTGCAAGCATTTACGCCTTCGATCCACCCCGTTTTGGAGGCCAACGCCTTGGCGATACAACTGACATCGCTTTGTGCTTGCCAAGTGTCACAAGAAGAGCCACACTTGTAATCAGGACTCGTACTGTTAAATACATAATACGTCAGCGTGTCCCACTCCGCATCGCTCGGCACGTGCCAGCCTTCGGGACAGATGCCCTGGACCTTCACTTGCCCGGCTGCCGGATAGGTCGTGGAAGAACCTCCCGTAGCAGCAGACCAAGTGTACAGACGGCCGTAGATAATCTGCTCGTCTGTAGTCAGATCATCGTTGCCATTATTTTTTTTAGGATATACGCTACCGTCCACGTTCGTTCTCAGGTTCTGGGCCATCCAGCACTGGTTGCCGATCTTCACGGTGTTGTATTTGTTACCGTCATCGTCCGTAACCTTGTCCGTGCCGCAGGTGAATGTAGTTGTCGGGGTGTCGCCGCCGGGGGTAAGGTTGGAGAGGGAGTCAACGATGTGGGCGAGAGAGTCGATGGTTTGGCCCTGTGTGGTAATCGTTTGGCCTTGAGCTTCTATCTTCTCATTGAGTTTTCCGAGGGTGTCGCCCATACATTCCATCACCTGTTCGCAGCTCATCGTGGCCGGTGCGGATGGCGTTGTGCCAGCAATCTCGTTTTCGCCCGGCGTGCCGCCTATGCCCGCATCGCGAAGGCAGCGGACGGAACAACCGCGATTCTTATAGTAGTTGTCCTTGCCCACGTAGTAGCCGTTCAGGTACCGATACCAAGCGTTGGTGCTAGTGCACTGGGTAGCACTCCAGAAGTAGGCGGCGTAGCCGAAATCGCGGAATTGGCCGCTGGAGCAATAGCCTGCGGGAACAGCCGAAAAGCCGGTGGCGTTCGCTTTGTCGCCCGTGTTGCCCGCATTGCAACCTGTATCAGTATTGCTCCACCCCGTAGGTTGGGACAACGCATTGGCGATACAACTGACATCGCGTTGTTGCCATTCGCCACAATCATCGCCACACTTGTAATCAGGACTCGTACTGTTAAATACGTAATACGTCAACGTGTCAAACTCCGCATCGCTCGGCACGTGCCAGCCTTCGGGACAGATGCCGTGTACTATTGTGTCCGCATCAGTGGTCTCGCCAGGATAGTTTGTGGATGGTGCCTCTTTCATCATAGCATCCCAAGTATAAAGACGGCCGTAGGTTACGGTGTCATCGCCCGTAACTGTTTGGTGGTTATTTTTAGGATATGCGCCACCGCCCACGTTTGTTCTCAAATTCTCCTTCATCCAGCACTGGTTGCCGATCTTCACGGTGTTGTATTCGTTGAGGTCAGCGTCCTTCACTTTGGAAGTGCCGCAGGTGAAAGGATTCACTTGTTCGTTCAGTGCGTTGATGGTACTGTCTTGGGAGGAGATTACGTGTTCAAGGCTGTCGAGTCTTGCGCCCAATTCGGAGCAGCAGGCATTGTCGCCACCCGGTGCGGATGGAGTTGTGCCGCCGCCAGCTTCCGCATCGCGAAGGCAGCGGACAGAAATGCCGTAAGCCTTAGTGCCGGGGCTACTGATCACGACGGAATAGTTGCTGGCCAGGAAACGAAACTTAGCGTTGTTGGCATCGTTCAGGGTAGCACTCCAGAAGTAGGCGCGGTCGCCGAAATATCCGAAACCTAAGTCGTTGAGACAGCCTGCGGGAACAGCCGAAAAGCCGGTGAGGTTTCTTTTTTCGTTGTCATTTCCCGCATTACAACCAGTGTCGTTACTATTATCCCACCCCGTAGGAGAGGACAACGCATTGGCGATATTGTTAGTATCTTCGCCGCATTTATACTCGTCTTGGCTTTTCACGTAGTTGGTCAGCGCAGTCCACTCCGCATCGCTCGGCACGTGCCAGCCGTCCGGGCAGATGCCTTGCACCCCGCTGGGGTTGGCGTCGCTGCTGGAAGAGGTGTCCATTACCGCCTTCCAGTTGTACAGATAGCCGTAGGTGCTTACGTAGCTTTCTTGACCATTGGGATAGTAACAGTAAGCCGTTTCTCTGCTCGTGTTGCTGCTCAATTCAATACCGGTGCCGTTGGCGTAGCTCGTCGTACGCAGATTCTCCTTCATCCAGCACTGCTCACCGATTTTCACCGTATGGTACCAGTTGTTGTCAAAGTCCTTTATGCTGTCGGTTCCGCAGGTGAACGTGGCGGCCGGGGTGTTGCCGTGGGGGAGGTTGGAGAGGGAGTCAACGATGTGCCCGAGAGAGTCGATTTTGTGGTTCTGGGCAGAAATCAGGTCGGAAAGCTCTTGCAGCATGTTCTGGATAGAGGCATTGCCCGAAAAGTCGCAGTCCTTCACGCTGTCGCACACATTCGTATTGAAAGTGTTCACACGGTTGGCGAGTGCCGCAATGTTGTCCGTGTTGGTCGCAATGTTAGTCGTGTTCGTTGTAATGTTGCCCTGCATGGTGGTAATCACCGCGCTGTCGGAGGTGAGGAAGTTGCCGCCGGTGGCGAAGGCCGTCTGCAAAGCGTATGGCACCGCGTGTACGGAGTCGGTCACAACAACGTCACCATCGGTGAGATGGTAGGTGAATTTGAACTTGGCGACACGCCAATCGGCCACGTCGGCCATGGTGCCGGTAGCGCCGCTGCCCGCACCGATGTTGAAGGAAATCAGACCGTTGGCGTTGGAGTGCGGAGTCTGCGTTTCCGAATAGCGCAAAGTGGCACCTTCGTAAATCTGCACGTCAATGCTTACGTCAGCATCCTTCAACAGGTGGTTCTGGTTGTCGCGCACCACCGCCTGATACGGCAAAGTCGGCTGCGTCTGCGCAAATGCCGCCGTAATTCCCAACAGCAGCGCGAAGAAAATGGTAAAGAGTCTTTTCATTTTTTAATATTTATTTTTGATTTGTAATTTGATTTCATTTTTATAAACAGGAACCTGCTTCCTACTTCCTACCAGTAATTCAGCACGCATCTCACGCTGTAGCCCATCGTGCCGGGAGAGACGATGTCCTCGAAGGTGCCGCAGTCGGCGCCGAAGAGACAGGCGTGATAAACGGTGCTTACGCTTTCGGTCGTCCAGAGGTATGCGCGAACGCGCAGGTCTTCATACATTTCGTTTTCAGAGTTGTAGAAGCCGGCGGGCAGCACGGAGAAACCGTAATCATCGGTGCCGGCGGTCGGCAGCCAGTCGGTCGTGCTCATCAGCTGTCGGGATTCGAAGGCCGACAGCAGGAAGTCCATTTCGGTAGCGTTGGGGATGTGCCAGCCGTCGGGGCAGATGCCCTGCGTGAAGCTGGCGTCTGCGCCGGCATAGCCGGTGGCGGCGGGCCAGGTGTAGAGATGACCGTAGGTGGCGACATCCGCGTCCGGATAGGTCATCACGCCATCAACGGCCGAAGCATCGGCGTAGCTTTCCGCGCGGGCGTTGCGGGCCGTCCAGCAGTAGTAGGCCAGGCGCGTTGCCGGATAGGTGTATGCGGAGCCGTCGGCGCCCGTCACTGCCGGACAGGGGAAGTAGTTCACCTTCACCGTCGGGGCGCAGGTTTTAGACTGCGTGCCGTAGGTGGCGGTCCACAGCAAATCGGTGGTGCTGCCCACAGCGTAGTCGTACGGGTTGGCTTGCGCGCTGCCGTCGTGTGTGAGTGCCAAAGCCACAAGGCCGTCGTTCGGTTCGATGGCGGGTTCGGGCACATCGAGCGAGATGGTCGGATGCCCGGAAACGATCATCGTGGTGTCGAGGTCGCCCTGGCAGGTGACGCTATACACAAAATGCTGCACGTACTTGTCGTAACCTTCTTCGGTAAAGCCGTCGGGCTCGTCGTTCTGCGGATCGTAACCGGGAACATAGCCGGCGTCGCTCACTTCGTCGCTCAGCAGCAAGAGCGTATCGCGTACGCCGACCGTCTGCGTCTGCAGCAGTCCTTCGCTGATGCCGCCACCGATGCCGTTGAACGGTGTGCCGAGTGAGTGACTAATGGTGGCGACGCTGTTTTGGAATGTTCCGCCATCGGTTACAAAACCTTTGGCGCCGATACTGCCCTGTGCGAAGGCCGAGCCCAGGCACAGAAAAACGAACAGAAAAGAAAAAACTTTCTTCATTATTGGTGAATTAAAGAAGTACAAAGTAAAAAAAGCGCACGATTGCCGCGCGGAACGCACACAAAGCCCACCTTTTCCGCCTAAGCCAATCGGGGGGGGGTAAAATGTTGATAATCAATGTGTTATATATCATTATCAGTGTGTCGCAGGTTAAAAATCTGTATGTTTCCACACAAGTTGCAATAATACGGAAAAAATTAAATAAAATAACATTTTTTAATTGAAAATTAATAGTTTTTAATTGAAAATTACAAGTTTGCATATTCACAATTGAAGCAGGAAGCATTATCGATTTGAGAGAAAGCGGCAGCGATGGAATCCGCCCAAAAATATATCACCAATCTCTTTTCCCTAACACCACTATGACACTTTCTTTGTTTCAATTCTCAAAAAAGAAAATCAAATAATGCGATTCCCACAAAACAAAAAAGCACTCGAGAGGGTGCTTTTTTATTTAAATATGTAAAATACTGAAAATAAACAACATAAGAGCTTTTTTATTTCATTTTGTCAAAATTCCCAAAGTTAAATAGTGCGAAAATGTCAAAATTCCCAAAGTTCTATCTTATGAAAATGTCAAAAATCTCAAAGTTTTATCCTGTAAAAATGTCAAAAATCTCAAAGTTCGAGAGCAACATTGACTAATTTTGTCGCACTTGCTATTTGAAATTACGACTTGAAAAAAATACGAACGGCCGAATCCTTTTTTCGTTTTTAAGTTGTATCTTTGCCAATTCAAAATCAGAAAGGAATAATTAACAGAAGAATGAAGCAAACATATACTTTTGGACTTGATGAAGACTCGGCTGTCGTTTCTCATTATCTTCAAAATGAAGGCACTAAGTTTGCCAAGACATATCGCGCAGCAGCAACGAAATTATTAAGCGATGACGCTAAGGTGGAACAAAGTATTGTTGCAGAAAATCCGGCGCAATACAATTTGTTTCCAGAAGTTTTTCAAGTGCCATTCAGGGCTCAAGAAAATCCGAAATTCACCTTTATTGATTTGTTTGCGGGAATAGGTGGATTCCGTATCGCAATGCAAAATTTAGGAGGGAAATGCGTCTATTCTTCCGAGTGGGACTCCCAAGCGCAAAAGACGTATTTCGCAAATTTTGGTGAGGTTCCTTTTGGCGATATCACCAAAGAAGAAACCAAGGCATTCGTCCCCGATAATTTCGATGTGCTTTGTGCAGGGTTCCCGTGTCAGGCATTTTCATTGGCAGGAAAAAGGAGAGGTTTTGAGGAAACACGCGGCACTTTGTTCTTTGATGTTGCAGAAATCATAAGAAGAAAGCGACCAAAAGCATTTTTTCTTGAAAATGTCAAAGGGTTGAAAATTCACGATAAAGGACGTACGATTGAAACCATCTTGAATGTGTTGCGAAATGATTTGGACTACTATGTTCCCGACCCACAGATTGTGAATGCGATGTATTTCGGTGTCCCTCAGCATCGTGAGCGAATTTATATCGTTGGCTTCCGTAAGGATTTGGGAATTAATGAATTTTCCTATCCTGAACAAAAGAAGATCACCAAGCATTTCATTGATATTAGAGAGGAACAGACTGTTTCCGCCAAATACTATCTCTCCACTCAATATATTCAAACACTTATCAACCACAAAGAAAGACACGCCGCGAAAGGAAACGGATTCGGATACGAGATTATTCCCGATGATGGAATTGCAAATGCTATCGTTGTCGGAGGAATGGGTAGAGAGAGAAATATTGTGATAGATCATCGTTTGACAGATTTCACTCCGGTAACCAAAATCAAAGGCGAGGTCAATCGAGATGGATGGCGCAGAATGACACCGAGAGAATGGGCAAGATTGCAAGGTTTCCCTGATGATTTTATCATCGCTGTAGCCGATGCATCCGCTTATAAACAATTTGGCAATTCCGTCGCCGTACCAGCAATTCAAGCAACTGCAAAGAAATTATTAGAATTTTTAAAAATAAAATAATGGGGATTTTACAAGACTTAAATATTGTCCGTGGGAATGGATTAAGCGCAGCAACAATTTTTGAAAGTTTGTTTCAAAAAGACTTCACCGAATTTTCTCAAATGAAGCCATCAGAATACGTTAATATGTATTGGGAAGCTTATCAAAAAAGAGAAACGAATAACCAAAACATTAATGGTAAGATATTTGAATACATTATTTCAACATTACTGTATAATGAAAAATTACTACCATTGTATATTCAGGCACAAGTTGCATTTGTACCCAATGTGGATTTTGATGCATTATTGTATTGTGATGAAGTCGGCCCTATCGCTTTATCAATGAAAACCTCATTAAGAGAAAGATATAAACAGGCAGATTTAGAGGCAATTGCATTGAAGTACGTTCATAGAAGAGCGAAGTCATATTTGCTGACAATGTCGGAATCTGAGGCGGTTAATGTTAAAGAAAAAATCAAATCTGGTGATGTTATTGGTTTGGATGATATCGTTGTTTGCTCTACATCCGAAATTGACGATTTCATTTCTTCTTTGAAAAAATATGATTTCAAAGAAGCTGGCGAGATTTCCATAATAAAAAGCACACAAATCGTCAAATTGTAATAGCTAAAACTTCTTTTTGCACTCTCGTTTTTATTTTGAAAAAGAAAATCAAATAATGCACAAACTACTCATTTTAAGTTTTTTACTGCTGTTTTGTGCGACTTTGTCCGCGCAACAGCAAGAGATTAAGTTGTGGAAAGAGCATGGCCAAAAATACAACACCACGCTCTATTGTTACCACGCCCCCGACTCCATCAACACCGGGGTGGCGGTCATTGTCTGCCCCGGCGGAAGTTACCGCCATCTGATGGGCATCAAGACCGAGGGATTTGAGGTGGCGGAGTGGCTCAATTCGCAGGGTATCAACGCATACGTACTCCGTTACCGCGTCGGGAAATACGGCTACCACCATCCCGCCATGATTGAGGATTTCCAACTCGCCATACAATTTTTAAGAGAAAACGCCAAAAGATGGCACTTGGATGCCCACAAAATCGGCGCAATGGGCTTTTCCGCCGGCGGCCACCTCGTAACCATGGCGGGCGTTTTAGCCGACCAGGACTTTCTGAAGCCCTACAGACTGGCACAGGAATACAGCAACCGCCCCGACTTCGTGGTGCCCGTTTACCCCGTTGTTTCCATGCAGGACAGCATTGCGCACCAGCGGTCGCGCAAAAACCTGCTCACACAACATTACACCAAAGAGCAACAGGACCAATTTTCGATGGAACTGCAGATTCCGTCTGACATGCCACCCACCTTCCTCGTTACCGCCATCGACGACCCCGTGGTAATGTACCAAAATTCCGTAAACTTGGATAAAGCGTTGACGAACAAGAAAATACCGCACGTTTTCAAGCTTTACAACACGGGTGGCCACGGCTACGGAATGAGCGAGGAGATTGCCCCCGAAGCCGGCCGGTGGAAATACGATTTTGTGAAATGGCTGAAAGAAATCGGCTTTTAGAACCAAGAAGTTAACTCAAAGGGGCGCGGGAAATTTTCACTCCACACTTCCGCTCACGGGGGTGTTGTATTTCCGTTCACGGCCTGACGCCGTCCGTTTACAACTTTTTATCATCACTTTCAAAAAAAATAGCTACTTGACTTTTTATATTCAATATTTCAAGGACCCTTTGTTAAAATTCTGTGGGTGCAAAAATAGCAAAATTTCGGGAAACGGCTAGCGGTTTGTTCAGTCTATACAGCCCAGGCCTTCCTTTCGAATGAACGCTTCCGTTCCATACAATGGCACATTTTCCATCCATCCCTGATCGATGTAAGGTTTCATACTGAATCGTATGCCCTTAAAGTGCTTTTCAGCATTATCTTCTGTGATGAAAACGCGCAGAGACTTCGAATGAACATTTTCCTCCGCCTTAACTTCAACAGGCAATATTCTGTTGGCACCTTGGACTACGAAATCAACTTCTTGGGTGCTATTGTCCTTGCTGTAGTAAAATACGTTTCTTTCGAGATTGTCGTGTTTTTCCTGAGCTTTCAATTGGGTGAGCACAAAATTTTCCGTGAATGCGCCTTTGAACTCTGAAAACACTTCCATTCCGAGCAGCATTGAAGATGAACGGGCACCAGTCAGACAGGCGAGGATGCCTTGGTCGTGCAGAAAGATTTTAAAAGCAGAATCATCAGCGTAAAATTTCAGTGGCTCTTCCGGTGTGCGGACACGCTCAACCTTATAAATGATACCTGCATCCAGAAGCCATTGAATTGCTCTTTCAAAATCGGCAGCACGCGAACCCTTCTTGATGGCACCGAAGATGAATTTTTTGTTTTCCTTGCTCAGTTGCATCGGAATACTGTTCCACACTTGCTGAATACGCTGGATGTCTGCTTGCGCGTGCTTGCTCATATCCTTGATGTAACTTCCGATGATGCCACGCTGTATGCTACGCACCCTTTTGGCATCGCGACTTTCAACCCATTTCGCGACGGCTTCGGGCATTCCGCCCACAAAGTAATACTGCCTCAGATATTCAATTAAAGTATCGTGATGAATGCTTAATGATGTCCAATCCATTTTCAACAGCGCATCAGCCAATTGTTTACGTCCGTTGGCGAGCAAAAACTCGTGGAAGGTCATCGGGTACATTCTGAGGTCATTAACTTTGCCGACGGGATAGGATTCGTCTTTATGCAAGCTGACACCCAATAGCGAACCTGCCACAACCACGTGAAGATTCCGTTTGTCCTCACAGAAATATTTGAGAGAGGCGACTCCGTTTTTCACTTCTTGAATTTCATCGAAAAACAGCAGTGTTTCACCAACAACAATGTGGCATTCGTAGGCCTGCTCAATTTGGTATAAAATCCGCTCTATGTTGAAATCCGCAAAAAGATTTTCTGCAAATGGATTATTGTGACAATTCACATAGACCAATTTTTTGAACGCAGTACGTCCAAATTCCTTCAAGATAAATGTTTTCCCCACTTGCCGAGCGCCCAACAGAATAAGTGGTTTGCGTTGGGGATCATCTTTCCAAATCAGCAGGTCATCAAGAATCAATCGTTGCATCATAAACATAGAAAATCAGGATGCAAAAATACAAAAAAATATTTTTTGTTGTATAATGCTGAATATTTGATTATTAAAATAAATAATCTACATTTTTATAAGGGAATTTCAAACACTATACAACAATTTTCATAGGGAATACAAGTCGCTTTTTCACATTTTTATGAGGGAAGGCAACATAGCTGTGTGCCCACATCACTTCGCCGCAATCGGGTCGCCGCAGAAGGCGCGGCGCCGATTGCAAAACCGCCATCGCCTCGCTTTCCGTCAGCACATTGCAAACACACGAGGCTTTCCCATTTGCACTGATTGTGAACCGTCTGACATCCATTTAGTAGGAAAAGATCTATAGAAAGTCAATTTGAAAATTTGTTATGAAAAAAAACGCCCAAGCCGTTTCCGGTCTGGGCGCTGTGAGTTTGTTGATATTGATTATTTTTTTCAATTCTGCCGGGATGCAATTTCTGGTGTTGTCAATATTGAGTTTATTCCAGAATAGGTGTTTTTTATACTGTTTTGGAAAAAACTCAACTGAGATTTTTCCAAAATTGATACTTTTTATATGGTTTTGGAAAAAACTCAGATTTATTTATTATTTTTGCACGTTCAAAAAATTGATATTTGGTATGAAGAATATTATTGGCAGAGAGACGGAAATAAAGCAGTTGAACGAATATGTATATTCGTCCAAAGCGGAATTTGTGGCCATTTATGGTCGTCGTCGTGTGGGAAAAACTTTTTTGGTGAACCAACTCTACGGAAAGGAATTCTCATTTTCTGTAACGGGAATATTGTCTGGAACTTACGAAGAACAAATGACTTCCTTTGTGGAAGCATTGAAAGATTTCGGTTGTGATGTTCCCGCAACGCCCGAAAACTGGATGAATGCGTTTATCCTGCTAAAAAACTTCTTAAAGACAAAAATTTCCGATGGTAAACCGCTGATAGTCTTTATTGATGAGTTGCCGAGTTTTGATACGCAGCGTTCCGGTTTTGTACGCGCATTGGGCTATTTTTGGAACAGTTGGGCTTCCTTGCAGGATAATCTGACTTTAATTGTTTGCGGTTCTGCCACTTCCTGGATGATTAACCATATTATCAATGACAAAGGCGGTTTGCATAATCGGATTACGCACGAGATACATCTTCATCCTTTTTCATTGAAAGAGACGGAACAACTTTTACAAAACAATGAATTTCAATGGGATAGAAAACAGGTGCTTTATGCTTATATGGCAATGCGCGGCATTCCGTACTATTTGTGTATGTTGAGGAAAGATGAAAGTTTTGCGCAAAATATCGACCGGCTGTTCTTTTCCGAAGATTCAACGTTGCGCCGCGAATATAAGCGATTGTACGAAACCTTGTTTACTTCCCCGGCAATCTATCTGGCCATACTGCGCCTTTTGCCCACACACAAAACGGGATTGTCGCGTGAAGATATTGCAAATCAATTGAATATTGCTTCTTCAGGAAATTTAAGTGCAAAATTGGAAGACCTTATCAATTGTGACATCATTAGAAAATACTGTGTCCGAACAAAGAAAATAAAATCAACTTCCGCCATCTATCAGTTAGTGGATTTCTTTTCGCTTTTTTATATTACATTCAACCCAAAAGCCGAAAAGGAAAACAATTATTGGCAAAACCATTTGGGCCATCCCGAATTGAACACTTGGACGGGCTTGTCTTTTGAAAAAGTTTGTCTGTCGCATATTCAATCCATCAAAAGGGCATTGAAAATTGACGGCATTGCCACTCAGCATTATGCCTGGCGCAGCAAGCAGAAAGAAAAACGAACGCAGATTGACTTAATCATTGAACGCGCCGATAAAATTGTAAATCTTTGTGAGATAAAATTTTCCAATGAAAAATATGCATTGAAGAAAGAGGAATCGGAGAAGTTGCAGAATAGAATTGCGGCATTCCGTGCGGAAACGGAACTTACTTGTCCCATTTGGCTGACTATGATTACCGTCCACGGCCTGACGCCGTCTGTTTACAACGCCGATGTGGTAAAGGAGCTGACCTTGGACGATTTGTTTGAATAAGGGAAATTCTCACTCCACACTTCCGCGTTTCAGGCAACCATATTTCCGTCCCACGCAGAGGGTGTAAGTGCCGCGCGTAATGGTGTAAACCACCGACCATTGCGAGTTGCTGGTTTTGGCCGCTGTGGGCCGTTGCGCCACCGATTGCAAAACCGCCATCGCCTCGCTTTCCGTCAGCACATTGCCCGCACCTTGCAACGCCGCTTGCGCCTTGTAAAAACGGTCGTGACCGTGGCCCACGCCGTAAAGCTCCGGATGCACATAAAAGTTGGTGGCCAAGTTGGTGGCAACGGGCATCGCCTGCCACGCACCGTTTTGCGGAACATACTCTAACACAACACTTTGCCCGGTGCTGTCGGCCAACAAAAAATGATAACTGCAATCGGGATTTTTGCCGTTGGCGAACATATTGTAGTTCCCGAGCAGCGCCAGCGCTTCGCCGACGGTGGCGGCGCGGTCGAGCACGAGGCGCATCGCGGTGGTGGTCATCAAATCGTGCTTGCGGCGGTCGTACTGTTCGGTGCCGCCGTACCAGTTGCCCGTCACAGTGTCGCGCGCATCCAAGTACAACACGCTGATGGCCAGTCCTTTCTCGTTCATCCCGTCCATCAGCAGGTAGGGCGCGACCGCCAGCAGACTGAGGTCGGTGCGGCCATTGCTCAAGCTGCCTTCCGGATAATTGAGCAGCGACATCCCGACGATGGAAACGGAGCGGTAGCCGTCGGGCGGGGCGGTGTGGGTAACGACAACGGGCGACGGGCCGGCGGAGGTGAAGTCGAAGTTGCGGGCGTAGAGAATGTCGCCGTCGGGCGAGGTGCAGACGAAGGCGGTGCAGCCCACCTTCAGCTTTTTGTAATGAACGAGCACCTTGCTGGTACTCAATATTTTAGTGCCTGCAAAGCGTGCAAAGTCCTTCAGTCCGCGCACATCGGAGCGGAGCATTTCATCCAGTTTGTAATCGTTGGAAAAACGGAGTTCGTACAGCAGCCCGCGCAGCGAGTCTTCCGGACTGGCGGCGAGCTGGATGCCTTGTGCCTGTTGTTCGTTTCGGAGCATTGAAGCGGGATTGGGGCCGGATATAAAACGTGCGGCACGAAGCGAGCAGCAAAGCGACGAGGGTGAGAACGAGAAGAGAGCGACGGCGCATACGCGGTGGATAATATTTAACAAAATGGAGCTGCAAAATTACGAAATCCGACAAAATCGGGTGGTTAGATTTGGGAAAAAAATAGTATTTTTGCTGCGGTGGAATGAAAAAGCATTCCAATACTTATTTTATTGATTGATTAAAGCGTTTCGCTTTTTTTTCGTGCGATTTTGAGTAGAAAAGCGACGCCGAATGTTAAACTTAATCCTCTAAATGATGAAAAAAGCACTTTTAGGACTGTTTTTTATGGGTGTGATAATGGCTGGAATCGCCCAGTCCAGCATTGTTGCCACGGGCGGCGAAGCGACTGGAAACGGCGGCAGCGTAAGTTTCTCTGTCGGACAGATTGCCGTGCAGACCAACGGTGACGGAACCACGACAATCAGTGAGGGCGTTCAGCAACCCTACGAAATTTCCGTTGTGGGTGTCGATAACTACCCGACCATCACGCTTAACGCAACCGTCTATCCGAACCCCACGCTCGGAAATTTACAATTGACAATGAACAATTTACAATTGAAAGGGGAAGTGCGTGTTTATGATGCAAACGGGAAATATCTGTTTATGAAGAAGATAGAGAACGAAACAACATTTTTTGATTTGTCGGATTATGCTCCGGGCATATACTATTTAAATGTTTACAGCGACAAACAGATGCTAAAGAGTTTCAAGGTGGTGAAGATGGGAAAGTGAGTTGAGAGTTGAGACTTAGGACTTGAGACTTAGGACTTGAGACTTAAGACTTTGGACTTAGGACTTGAGACTTAGGACTTGAGACTTTAGACTTTAGGGTTTTGGGAGTAGGTTCTGTTTTTGATATCGTAAGCCCTTTAGCATTTTGGAAATAGAAAGAATCTGAATTTTGCAGTCGTTCAATTGTTGTTCATCAATATAATGTAAATCAAAAGCCAAAAGAAGTTGACAATAAACCTCCATCAAAGAACCATACGAAATGTCAATAAAATGGATTTGTTCCTTCACCGCCCTCCGGGCATTCCCTTCCGCAATATTGGAAGGAACAGAAATGACAGCACGGCGCAGTTGGTCGCCCAAACCGAATTTCTCGGTGGCGGGAAATGTTGACTGAATTGAATAAATTGTGGAACCCAATTCTCTGGAGCGTTGCCTAACCTCCAGAAAAAAAAAAAAAAAAGTAATCATAATTGAGCTGTTTTAG
>JAKSME010000046.1 GCA_024400785.1 Bacteroidales bacterium | reverse complement strand
GCAACACACACTCGTATGTCCGCTCTACATACTCTCCAATCAGTTGCACGTGTATTACGCCCTCTCGGTCTAAAAATAACGTATCTTTCATATTCCTTTTCCTTTCAAAAAATCAGCAACGATGAAGGTGCTGCCCCCGATATAAACGGCATCGCTCTTGCTAATATGTTGTATTAGAGATTGATATGTGGAAAAAACGGCTTCCTCGCTCGCCTCGGCGGTCAGCCCGGCAGCGGCCATTTTCTGCACGATGACGGCGGGCTCTTCCGCACGTGCCACGCTGGCTTTGCAAACCACATAGCGTGCCTTCCGCGGCAGCAGGTGGATGATGCTGTCGATGTCTTTGTCGTTGACAAAACCGATGATACAATGCAGTTGCGTGCAGTTCAGACTTTCCAACTGCTGCGCAAGAAATTCAAATCCGCCGCTGTTGTGCCCGGTGTCGCAAATCGTCAGCGGTTGCGTGCCGACAATCTCCCAGCGACCGTGCAAGTGCGTGTTGCTCAGCACATTCTCAATGGCGCGGACAATCAGTTCGATGATGTCGGGTGCCATGCCGTGGCGCTGTATCACCGCTTCCACGAATGTGGCGACGTTTTCCAGTTGGTAGTTCCCGACGAGCGGGAGTCTGATGTCGGATGAAAACACTATGTTGTTGTATTCCAGTGCGATGTGCCGTATGGCCGGGTTCCCGTCATCGCTTCCGACATGCGTGATTTTAACTTTTTCGGTGGTATGCAGCGGGGCGTGCAATTCCTGCGCGCGCGCCGTGAAAACCGGCAGCGTTTCCAACTGGCGCTTTCCAACGACTACCGGCACATTCGGTTTCATAATGCCGGCCTTCTCGAAAGCGATCTTCGCCAGTGTGTCACCCAACAGCTGCGTGTGGTCGAGCGAGATGTTGGTGATGATGCACAGCTCCGGCAAAATCACGTTAGTGGCGTCCAAACGGCCACCCAGTCCTACCTCGATAATGGCAATATCTACTTGTTGCTCAGCGAAATAGTGAAAAGCGAGCGCGGTAGTCATCTCGAAAAACGAGGGCTCAATCTGCTGGAACTTTTCGTTGAATTTTTCAAAAAAAGCCACCACCGCCTCCTTCGTAATCATCTCTCCATTCACCTTGATTCTTTCACGAAAATCCACCAGGTGCGGGGACGTGTAAAGGCCCACTTTGCAGCCCATTTCCTGGTAGAATGAAGATAGCAGATGCGTGGTGGAACCTTTCCCGTTGGTGCCCGCCACATGAATGGTTTTCAGCTGCTTTTCCGGATGTCCGATGAGCGCTGTCAGGGCCTCAATATTTTCCAAACCCTCTTTGTATGCGCTGCTGCCTATTTTGTGGTACATCGGCAGTGCGGTGAATATTTGGTTGATGATCTCGTCGTAAGTCATTGTGGTGGAAACGGTTAAACGGTTAAATGTAGAGGGATGCTCGTTGCGCCTTAGTGATTAATTCTTTATGATTTTCTTTCTCACTGTGTTGCCTTTGTCGTCGCGGAGTACGATGATGTAAGTGCCTGATGCCCAAGAGGAACAATCAATAACTTGTGTGCCGGTGTTGTCAGCATTTTTTTGTAGGATGGCTTGGCCGTAGGCGTTATAGATTAGGAGTTGTTGCGCGTGTGGTGCGGAAATTGTGATTTGCGTGGTGGCGGGGTTGGGGGAGATTGTGATGTTTTGAGCGAGGAATTGGGCGATTCCAGTGCTGTCGTCGCCCGGGGTGATGGAGTCATTTCCGGGGTCAACTGCCGTGGTGTCGGTGTTGGGAGCCACGGTGAAAATGAAAGGATCTGCTTGAGCCATATAGGGATAGAATTGACGGCGGTCGCTGCCGTCTTTGGCAAAGAGGTAGTACTGTACTTCGCAGCTGTCGGTGATTCCGCTGATTTCTCCCTGCCACTGAGTTCCGCCGATGTTGCTCATGGCGGTACTGTTCCAGAGCGTGGTGTCGTTTTCGGTGATGATTCTGTAATAGATTCTCGCTGAGTCGGTTACAATGGGAAGCCCGCTCAAATTGTTGATGTTTGCGGTGAAGTTGAAGGAGGGACTGAAGGGTTGGGCACCGAGGGTGGGGAAGTGGGTGATGCGAAGCATCCCGAAGTCGGGAATTTCATGGGTGCGGCAGTGGAGGGCGTCGGTGTTATACCACGGTGTGCTTGACTGCTCCATCACGCCAACGATGGTGTAGCCGGGCATGGCCGCACGATAAACATCGAGAGCGTCTTCGTCGTAACTGGTCCCGGTGATGGGAACGAAAACATGGTCGTTGAGAATCAGGCTGTTGGTATACGGTGTGCGGGCGTTTGAAACAACACTGCCGGGCTCAAAAACGCGGTAGACTTTGTATTTGTCGCCCCACGGCGTGGTGGCATTGGCAAAATAGTTGGCCACATCTTCGTATTCTTGGTATCGAGCTGCACCGACGGGAAGCTGCGCAATGAGAATTTTGTCAACGGCAAGAAATTTGCCCCAACAGTCGATGTGGGCAATGTAGTCGCCCTGCGGGTCAATGGTGAAATGGTAGTTGTCGATGCCGAGGTAGTCGAGACAGTATTGACGGATTTGGGCTTCCGAGAGGTCAGTGTTCTCTTCGAAAACGAGGTCGGTGGAAGCCGCTGTGCCGTAACCGTCGGACATGTAGTTGCCTCCAGTGTGTACGATGGGAAAGTCAAAGTGATTGACATTCAGGTAATTCGCCATAATGGACATGTGCTCGTCATCGTTGGGGCGGCTGGGACGGTTGTAGGTGAAATCTGCCACGCCGAACTCGTTGTTGCCATCGAGAATGAACCAAGGGCCGAAGTCGCGGGTCCAGTAACTGTCAACAGCGCCGATGACGAAGTCCACGTTGTCGGTGTTGACTCCGTTTTGTTGTAGTCTGTTTCGGACGGTGTTTTGTAGGTAACTTGAACTAACGGCCACGGTTACATGTACCATGTCGGCCAATTGTGAGATGAGCGAGTAGGGGATTCCGAAGCCACCGGAAGGGTAGGCGATGAGCACGCCCTGCATGGGTTCGAACTCGGCAATGCTAACTACCGGCGTGGCAGGGGGCGTGGAAGTGCGCAAACGCTCGGAAAGTTCGTGCCAACGCAGCACGTCTTCTGCCGTCTTTTCATAGCGCTGTTGGTTTTCTTGGGCGCTTAATATGCTGATTGAAAATAAGATAATACAAAAAAAAGTGCAGAGGTTTTTCATTGTCAATAACATTGAAAGTCGTCTGCAAAAATACAAAAAAAGTTGGTAAGGATTTTCCTTAAAAGATGAAGAACTTACAGCTTGTCTTCCACCGCTTGCGGCACGATGGCATCTTCAACTTTGAAGTCGCCGACGCGAGTCCGCCGCAATGCCGTCAGATGGGCGCCGCTCTCCAGTGCCAGACCGAAGTCTCGCGCTATAGAACGGATGTAAGTTCCTTTGGAACAGACGATTCTGAAATCCACTTCGGGCAGCTCGCACCGTGTGATCTCAAATTCCGCAATCTCAATCTGCCGGGGCTTGATTTCCACATCCTCGCCCTGTCGGGCATACGAAAATGCCCGCCGTCCCGCGATGCGAACCGCCGAAAACTGCGGCGGAACCTGCTCCTGTTCCCCTACAAAGCCGGCTGCCACTTTACGCACCATTTCCTCCGTAATGTGCTCTGTTGGAAAGGTCTCATCCACCGGTTTTTCCATGTCGAAACTGGGTGTGGTCTCACCCAACCGAAACGTGCCCGTATACTCCTTCTCCCGCGCTTGGAATTGGTCTATCTGCTTGGTGTACCGACCGGTACAAACTATCATGACCCCGGTGGCCAGCGGATCGAGCGTGCCGGCATGCCCCACTTTCAGCTTTTTGCCGAACTTGTGCTTCATGGCCCATTTCACCTTCGCCACCAAGTCGAACGATGTGCATTGATAAGGTTTGTCGAAAACGAAGACGTTATCCTCTTGTTGGTAAATGCTTTCGTCAATGATAAATCTTGCGGAATGTATAACTTTCATATTGGCTCTAATGCTCCTGCTTCGCTGATTTAATTATTAATTGTTAGTTGTCAAATGGTTTCCTCCATCCACAGCCGTTTCTCCACTCCGAACACCCGTAGGCACTGTTGCCTTTGATGATGGTGCCTTTGCCGCAAAGCGGACATGGCTTCCCCACAATCGTCCTTTCGTCCTTTCCCCCTTTCGTCTTTTCGTCCTTTCGTCTTTTCGTCCTTTCCCCCTTTTTTGTTTCTTCGGGTGCGATGGCGACGCGCCGGTTGCTGTTGTCGCTCATCACTTGGTAAACGATTTGGCAAACCATCTGTTTCAGTTCCCCGATAAAGGTAGCAGCATCATACTTATGTTGTTCTATTTCACGGAGTTTCTTTTCCCAGATTCCGGTTAGTTCGGCGCTTTTCAGCAGTTCTTCGTGAATGAGGCTGATGAGCTCGATGCCCGTGGGCGTGGGTTCCAGACTTTTGCGAGTTTTTTGAATATATCTTCTTTTGAATAAGGTTTCGATGATGGCGGCGCGGGTGGAGGGGCGGCCGATGCCGTTTTCCTTCAATGCTTCTCGCAGCGAGTCGTCTTTTACCAGTTTGCCGGCGGTTTCCATCGCTCTCAGCAATGTCGCTTCGGTGTAGGGTTTGGGTGGGGTGGCCCATTTCTCCACCAGCTTCGGCTCGTGCGGACCGTGTTCGCCTTGGGTGAAATTGGGAAGTGTCTTGTCCTTGTCTTCCTCATCATCCTTGTCATCGTTTTGTTTGGCGGGCATCACCACAACGCGCCAACCCGGTTCCAAAATTTGTTTGCCGGTGGCTTTGAATTTCACATCTTCCACTTCGCCTGTCACGGTGGTGCTGGAAAAAACGCAGTCGGGGTAGAATGCCGCGATGAAATGGCGGCAGACCTCGTCGTAAACGTAGCCCTCCTGCGGTGTAAGATACTGTGGCACAACACCTGTCGGGATGATGGCGTGGTGGTCGGTGACTTTGCTGCTGTCGAAAACCTTCTTGCTTTTCGGCAGTTTTTTGCTGAGCAAAGGTGCTGTCAGCGTCGAATAGGCCACAAGGCCCTGCAGGATTTGCGGGCATTTGGGATAGATGTCGTCGCTGAGGTAGGTGGTGTCGACACGGGGGTAGGTGGTGAGTTTTTTCTCGTAAAGAGATTGTATGATTTGGAGGGTCTGGTCGGCGGAAAAACTGTATTTTTTATTGCACTCCACCTGCAATGAGGTGAGGTCGAACAATTTGGGTGGTGCTTCTTTTCCTTTTTTTGTGGAAATGTCAGTTACCGTAAAATCCTTTCCCATAATGCGTTGCAGGTCTTCCTGCCCTTTCTCCGCTGATTGGTATTTCCCTTGGGTGGCGGTGAATGTCGTATTGCGGTAAATGGTGGAAAGCACCCAGTACTGTTGTGGTTGGAAGTTGGTGATTTCCCAATATCTGCCGACGATGAGTGCGAGGGTGGGAGTTTGCACGCGGCCGATGGAGAGCACCTGCCGGTTCTGCCCGTATTTCAAGGTGTAGAGGCGGGTGGCATTCATGCCCAGCAGCCAGTCGCCGATGGCGCGGGAGAGGCCCGCTTCGTAAAGTGACTGATATTCGGACTGGTCTTTGAGGTTGGAAAATCCTTCGCGGATGGCTTCTTCCGTCAGTGAGGAAATCCAGAGACGGGAAACGGGACATCGGGCGCCGGTTTTTTGAATCACCCAGCGCTGAATAAGTTCGCCTTCCTGCCCGGCATCCCCGCAGTTGATGATGCGGTCGGCCTTCTGCATCAGCTGTTCCACAATCCTGAACTGCTTCTCAATCCCCTTGTCGCCAATGAGTTTGATGCCGAAACGCTGTGGAATCATCGGCAGGGCCCCCAACGACCATGGCTTCCAATTGGGGGTGTAGTCGTGCGGCTCCTTCAAGCAGCAAAGATGGCCGAATGTCCACGTCACTTGATACCCGTTGCCCTCCATATATCCCTGACAGGCTTGGTTCGCCCCCAGAACATGGGCAATGTCTCTCGCCACACTCGGCTTTTCTGCAATGCACACTATCATCTTAAAGAGTACTTAGTTGAAACAGAATGCTTTGGATTTTTTTAAAATTTTTGCAAAGGTACTTATTTTTTTTCAATTGAAATGGAGATGAAAAAGGAAATATTTTTGTCTCCTAAAAGAAAAAATCATTACCTTTGCCCGCTTTTTATAATGTATGGAATGTTGTGATGCAAGAATAAAAAGTGTATTTATAAATTATTGATTTATAGCAAAATATAATTATCACAATAAATATTTTAATTAAAAAACAAAAACGTTATGTATCAAGATTTCCAAAAATTTCTGCAAAATGAATTGAAAGATATTCAAGAAGCAGGTTTGTACAAGAACGAACGTATCATCGTTTCTCCCCAAAGCGGTGAAATCACTTTGAAAAACGGTCAGAAAGCCCTTAACTTCTGTGCCAACAACTACCTCGGTTTGGCCAACAATCCGAAGTTGATTGCTGCTGCAAAAGAAGCTCTCGATACCCACGGTTACGGTATGGCTTCCGTACGTTTCATCTGCGGCTGCTCAGACCTTCACAAACAGTTGGAAAAGAAAATCGCTGAATTTTTCGGCACCGAAGATACCATCCTTTACGCAGCTTGTTTCGACGCTAACGGCGGTGTTTTTGAACCCCTCCTCAGCGACCAAGACGCCATCATTTCCGATGCTTTGAACCACGCTTCCATCATCGACGGCGTAAGACTCTGCAAGGCTGTTCGTTATCGTTATGCCAACGCCGACATGGCCGACCTCGAAGAACAACTCAAAAAAGCTCAGGCACAACGCTTCCGCCTCATCGTTACCGACGGCGTTTTCTCCATGGACGGCAACGTCGCTCCACTCGACAAAATCGTCGAACTCGCTAACAAATACAACGCCATGGTCATGGTTGACGAATCACACTCCGCAGGTGTCGTCGGCAAGACCGGTCGTGGCGTAACCGAACATTACAACCTCCGCGGCAAAGTTGAAATCCTCACCGGCACGCTCGGCAAGGCTTTCGGCGGCGCCATCGGCGGCTTCACCACCGGTAAGAAGGAAATCATCGACATGCTTCGTCAGCGCTCAAGACCATACCTCTTCTCCAACTCCATCCCCCCGATGGTGGCCGCAGCAGGTTGCAAAATGGTCGAAATGATGAGCGAAACCAACGAACTTCAAGACAAATTGCACGAAAATACCGCCTACTTCGTAGAAAAGATGAAAGCCGCCGGCTTCGACATCAAACCCACCCAGTCGGCTATCTGCGCCGTTATGCTGTATGACGCCAAATTGTCACAGGACATGGCTGCCAAATTGCAGGAAGAAGGCATCTTCGTTACCGGTTTCTACTATCCGGTCGTTCCCAAGGGCCAGGCCCGCATCCGCGTTCAGGTTTCTGCCGCCCACAGCCGCGAAAACCTCGACAAGTGTATCGCCGCCTTCACCAAAGTAGGTAAAGAACTCGGCATTTTGAAATAAAACAATCGTTGAATTGTTGAATCGTTGAAAAGTTGAGTTGTTGAACCGATATCTCAACAACTCAACAATTAAACACATAGAGACAAAAACATTAAAACAAAATAAATGGCTGAAAACATTATTCATCAAAATGACATCGTCGTGCGTTTCGCCGGCGACTCCGGTGATGGCATGCAGCTGTCGGGCACTCTTTTCTCCGATGCCTCCGCCCTCACTGGCAACGACATTGCAACTTTTCCCGATTATCCCGCCGAAATCCGCGCCCCGCACAACACCATCGCCGGTGTGAGCGGTTACCAGGTCCACGTGGGCAATCATATCTATAGCTCGGGCGACAAATGCGACATCCTCGTCGCCATGAATCCCGCCTCTTTCAAGTCCAACCTGAAATGGGCAAAGAAGGGCGCAGTCGTCATCGTCGACATCGACACCTTTACCGACGAAGCCATGAGCAAGGCTGGTTACACTTCCGATCCTTTCACCGACGAACTCGAACGCGAGTATGCCATCGTGAAAGCCCCCGTCACCTCCTTCACCGAAAAAATCGGCAAGGAACAGGGCGCTGACAAGAAGGTCTATGAGAAGTGCCGCAACATGTTCGCACTCGGCATCATCTTCTATATGACACACAAACAGCTCGACCAGACTTTCGCATACTTGGAACGCAAATTCGCCAAGAAACCCGAAGTCGTAAAACTCAACAAAGCCGTTTTGACCGAAGGTTACGAATATGCCGACAAGGTTGAACTCATTCATTCACACATCATTGAGGCCGCACACGCTGAAATGCCGAAAGGCCGTTACCGCAACATCACGGGTAACGTCGCCACCGCATGGGGCTTGCTCGCCGCTTCAGAACGCTCCGGCCGCCGCCTGTTCCTCGGTTCCTATCCTATCACTCCCGCAACGGATGTGATGGTGGAACTTTCCAAGCACAAAGGACTGGGTGCCAGAGTTTTCCAGGCAGAAGACGAAATCGCGGGCATCTGCTCCGCCA
Organism: Bacteroidales bacterium; assembly: GCA_024400785.1. GTDB lineage: Bacteria > Bacteroidota > Bacteroidia > Bacteroidales > WCHB1-69 > UBA1756. Next base: position 5,506 of record JAKSME010000046.1, on the reverse strand, counting down.
TTGGCGCTTCTTATGCCGGTGCATTGGCTTGTACCTCCACTTCCGGCCCCGGCCTCTCACTCAAGAGCGAAGCTCTCGGTTTGGCCGTGATGACCGAACTTCCGTTGGTGGTTGTTGACGTTCAGCGCGGTGGCCCGTCCACCGGTCTGCCGACCAAGACCGAACAAAGCGACTTGAATCAGGCTTTGTACGGCCGTAACGGTGAGGCTCCCCTCGTAGTGGTGGCCGCCTCTTCCAGCGCCAACTGCTTCTACTGGGCTTACAATGCTGCCAAGATCGCCCTCGAACACATGACTCCCGTCATTTTGCTCACCGATGGTTATCTTGGAAACGGTTCACAGTTGTTCCGCATTCCGAAGGTTGCCGATCTGCCGAGCATCACTCCGCGTTTGGCAACTCCTAACGACCCGAATTACAGACCGTTCCGTCGCGATCCCGAAACCTTCGCACGCGAATGGGCACTTCCGGGAATGGAAGGTTTGAGCCATCGCGTGGGCGGTTTGGAAAAATGCCCCGACGGCCCGCTCAGCACCGACCCCGAAAACCACGCCTTGATGACTTACAACCGTCAGGAAAAGGTGAACCGCGTTGCCAACAACATTCCCGACCAGGAAGTGACCGGCAATCCGGATGCCGACCTGCTCGTTGTGGGTTGGGGTGGCACTGCCGGCGCCCTCGCCCTTGCTGTTGAAGAAATGAACAACGAAGGCAAGAAAGTGGCCTACACCCATTTCAACTACATTTGCCCGCTTCCGAAAAATACTGGCGACATCTTGCGCAAATACAAGAAAATCGTCGTTTGCGAACTTAACAACGGCCAATTTGCCGGTTATCTCCGCACCCAGTTCCCGGAATGCCCGATGAAACAGTACAACAAAATCATGGGGCTTCCCTTCGAAGTTGGCGAGTTAAAAGATTGTTTCACTAAAATTTTAGGAGAATAAGTTATGGCAGCAAGACATTTTGTTCCGAAAGCGGAATGCGAATATACGAAAGCTGATTTCCAAAGCGACCAGATGGTGAAATGGTGTCCCGGTTGTGGCGACCACGCAATTTTGGCTTCCCTGCTCAACACATTCCCCAAAACAGGTCATAAGAAAGAGAACATCCTGATGGTTTCCGGTATCGGTTGCTCATCTCGTATTCCTTATTATGTTGATACATACGGATTTCACAGCATCCACGGTCGTGCTTGCGCTATTGCAACTGGTGCTAAGCTGGCCAATCCCGAACTCAGTGTTTGGGTAAATATGGGCGACGGCGACTCCATGGCTATCGGCGGCAACCACCTCATTCACGCTGTTCGCCGTAACCAGGATTTGAACATTACTATATTTAATAATGAAATCTACGGTCTGACCAAAGGTCAGTACAGCCCGACCACCAAGTTCGGCCAGGTAACCAAGACCTCTCCGTTCGGCACGATCGACTATCCGTTCAATCCGGGCGAATTGGTCATGAGCGCTCAGGGCACCTTCTCTGCCCGCGCACTCGACTGCGTCCCCGGCCCTACCACCGACATCATGACGCGTGCCCCCCAGCACGATGGCACCAGCGTGGTGGAAGTCCTTCAGAACTGTATGATCTTCAACGATAAAACCCATGCCGCCATCACCGACCGCGCTGTCCGCGACGACCGCACCATCGTTTTGGAACATGGAAAACCGATGATTTTTGGTAAGGAGAAAAACAGAGGTATCCGTTTCAACGGCCGTTGCCTCGAGGCTGTCACCATCGGTGAAAACGGTATCACCCTGGATGACATCATGGTTCATGATGAAACCACCGAAGATACCGGCATCCACATGATGCTGGCCCGTATGTGCGGCGAACTCCCTGCTGCACTGGGCGTTATCCGCAACGTGAAAGAAGATTCCTACACTCAGTTGTACGAAGACCAAATGGACGAATGCATGGCCACCGGTAAGTACAAATGCGTGGACGACCTTCTCAACAGTGGCGACACTTGGGAAGTGTAGTACGGTTGACAGTTGACGGTTGACGGTTGACGGTTGACAGTTGACGGTGAAGGAGTTATTGAACTGTTACTGTCTATTATTAACCGAAAAGCGGTTGTCGGGGAACTCGATGACCGCTTTTTTTGTTTCGAGAAGCGAGAATTTCAAGAATTATTTATCATCATCCCTTAGAAAAAAAAATTTGTAGTACTTTGGCAACCTCTCCTTGAGGTTGCCGTGACGTAGTGTTATCACTACTATGGACGGGGCTAGTCGCAACAACCTCAAGGAGATTTTTCGTTAGAAAAACTTCGTGGACGTATAGCCGATTTGTGTCATTATTTCCAATCACTTCAACAATACATATATATTGTTCTTCGCCTATTCGGATAGGTGCTGCTACCATCCCGGTTAATTGCTTCTTATTATTTGTATGATAATATCCCAGCGATAAAATCATAGTGCCATTTTCTAATACGTTTTTTATCGCAGCAAACGAAGCGCGTTTTTCTTTCCCGATGCCGTGATAAAAGTCATTTTTAATTCCTTTCCTATCGAGAACCACATCTCCAAATTCAGAATGGGCAATCCCGCCTTGAGCGATGAAAAATTCTTCCACTTGCTGGACGAAAGTTTTCCCTTCAACTTTCAAAAATTCGTTGCCGGTTAGTGTGCAAACGGGTTCCCCGTGTAATAGAAATTGTTGGGGCGTTTGTTCCATTTTTAGAGTTCGTTAGAGTAAATAAAGTCTAAAAAAGCGGTTGCCTGAAATTCTGGCGACCGCTTTTGCTGTTTGAGTTGTTTGTCCTTAAATAGTGAGATTCCTCTCAGTTGACTTCCTCGCTCTTAATTTTCTCAAAATCAGGCATTGAGCCACCCAGGGCGTCTTTCAGGATGTTAACCTCTTCTTCTGAAAACCAGAATCGTTTGGTCGCCAGGTCGAAGCGGCTTTCGGGGTGGGTGAATGGCGGTATGCTGCTGTCTACGGGGCGGCGGCCATGAATCGTGTTGGCGGAGCGGATGTTAAAGGAAAAGTCAGGATTGTCCCCCGTCAGTACCTTGTTCATCAGTACGTTGCAGTCGCGCATTAGTTTTTCCCGATCCTCAGAATCCTTGTCTCCGAGTTCGGAAAGAAGTTGTATCACGTTGCGCAGGCAGATAACATCCATATAGGTCTCAATGAGGTAATGAGAAAATCCTACCGATGATTTGTCGTGAAGCTGCAGAATGAGCATGGTAATTCCTGTGATAGTGAAAGCCCAGCGCAAATTCGGTTTCATTTCAAGCGACGCGAACCGCGGTTCGTGAAGCAGCTTGTCGCGTTCGGCCTTCGTGATCATCATCGCATCATGGTCGCGGAATTTGTCTCCCTCCACTTCCATGAGCGCTGCCACCTCGTCCATGCTGATGCCGACAATGTCCGCTAAGTCGTAGTCGAGTGCTACTTTCTTGTTCCGCAATGTGGTTAGTCGGGACATGATTTCATCCATTTTGTCTTGTTGCATAGTTTTGATTTTTAGTGAATAATTGAGCAAATGTAAGCGTTTGATTTCGTATGGATGGCATCCGAAAGAAATTTTTATACCGAAAAATTTTCACTTAAATCGGCAAATCTGGAAAAATAAAATGCCTTTTCACTAAGCAAAATCAAAAGTGCGAATTAAACGTCATTTTTTACTATGCTTGCTTTTGGCAGAGTATGGGAGAGGTTCGGAAAAAAATGGATGAAAAGTTGAAAGGCTTAAAGGATTAATTATATCCCTCATTCTTTCATCATTTCATCCATTCCTCGAATCCTCTATATCAGCAAGACGAAAAGAGATGATTCCGTTTTTATATGGTTGATAGAAGCTATTTTGTTGATGATCAACAAAATCAAAGGCCAAGCGCCTTGTGGACGGAATCGAACCATTCCTTGTAGTAAACTACTTCAGAAGTTCCGATAACCTCGAAAGTGTCGCTATCGAGTAGATCGACCGTATGCAGCGCGTATTTGTTTTTGATTTCCTCTAATCGTTGTGCAAGTTTCTGGCATTCTGTTTTGTCTTTGATTTTTGCTACATCGGCGAGTAGGTTTTCAAAAGAGCTTTCGATAGCTTTCGTATCATCCTTCATAAAGGCCTTTTTCAGAATGTTCAAATCTTTGTTGGCTTTCGCGAATGCGGGACTGTCGTCGGAAACCGGCATGGCATCGGCGCTTTGGAAAGCGCTGAACAAACAAATTGCGCAGAACGCAATCATCATTTTTTTAATCGTTTTCATTTTATTTGGGATTAGTTAATAAATTGTGGATTAATCAGTTGGATAACGATTCAAAGAGAAAATTATTGCGTAAACACTTTTCTGTAGTAAAAATGTTTAGTGGTCAGCAACAATAATCAATGATTGATTTTCACCGTTCTCCCAAACAAAGTTCCCCTCTTTCACTGTTTGACCTTCAACTGATTTTCCCAGTATGTCGCGCCTTTGATGCCCAGCTTTTTCGGGTCGAACTTCGGTTCTTTGCCTTCTTTCTTTTGTTTTTCGTAGTCGCGCAGTGCCCGGATGGCTTTCGAGAAGAGGAGCAGAATAGCGATGATGTTGATCCACGCCATTGCCCCCACACCGATATCACCGAGGTCCCAGGCCGATTTGGCCGTCTTGAAGGATCCGTAGAAAACGGCGGCGATGATTATGATGCGCAAGAACCAGATGGCGGTGTGCTCCCTTTTCCCTTCGCCGAAGAGATATACAATGCTCGTTTCCGCATAGTAGTAATAAGCCATTATAGTGGTGAAGGCAAAGAAGGCCAGCGCGATGGCGATGATGAGGTTGCCCGCGCTTGTGCCAACCAGCGTGCCGATGGCGGTGGAGGTGTAGGAAACATCGGGTTCTCCAAGGTGGTAGGGCGATTGGAAAAGAACGGCTCCCGTCTCCGCATTCACGGTGTTGTAAGCTTGTGTGGCCAGCAACATCACAGCGGTGGCGGTGCAAACGAGCAGGGTGTCAACATATACGGAGAAGGCCTGTACCAGTCCTTGTTTCACGGGATGCGACACTTTGGCGGCGCCCGCCACAATGGGCCCCGTTCCCTGTCCCGCCTCGTTGGAGTAGATGCCGCGTTTGACACCCCACGCTATGGCACTGCCCAGCACACCGCCAAAGATTTCGTGAACACCGAACGCGCTACGGAACATGTCGCTGAGTACCTGCGGAATCACCGGAGCATTGCAGATAAGGACGATGATGGCCAAAAGAATGTACAGTAAGGCCATGAAGGGTGCGACAATCTCGGCAACGCGGGCAATTCGTTTCACTCCGCCGATGATGACCAAACCGAGCACCAGGGCCGTGATGGCTCCCACGATGGCCGGATGTGTGTTGACGGAGTTTGCAAATGCGATAGCGATGCCGTTGCTTTGTACCGGCGGCATCAGAATGCCACACGCGATGATGGAACAAACGGCGAAAAGAACGGCTAACCATTTGCATCTCAGCCCCTTTTCAATGTAAAAAGAAGGGCCGCCGCGAAACTGTCCGTTGTGTTCCACTTTGTAGATTTGAGCGAG
>JAKSME010000045.1 GCA_024400785.1 Bacteroidales bacterium | reverse complement strand
ACAATTATCAGACAATCAGTAATTTGTGCTTCGAAAGCACCATCTACTGGCATGTACGCTGTATCAACAGCGTGGACACTTCCGACTGGTCGGACACCTGGCATTTCACGACTATAGGCAGTATGACGCTGATTTCTCCGGCCGACAACAGCACGGTGAGCGCAACGAGCACCTCCCTCACTTGGAGCAGCTATTCTGGCGCGAGCGGCTATGTTTACGAATACGACACCGATTCAACATTCAGTCAGCCGGTTTCCGGATATTCCTATTACACAAACACCAGCATCAGTGGCTTGCAGTACGGCACCACCTACTACTGGCGCGCGCGTGCTGTCAACAGCAACGACTCTTCAGCTTGGAGCGACACGTGGTGTTTCACCACGCCGAGCACCATCACCTTGAGCAGTCCGGCCGACCAGACAATAGCTTCCGGCACCGACATGACTTTACAGTGGAACGGCATCAGCGGCAGCGATTACATTTACGAAATTGACACCGTAGCCACCTTCAACTCACCGTATCATCAGACGGGAACCAGCTATTACACTTCCTACTCGTTGTACTCGTTGTACTACGGCACCACTTATTATTGGCGTGTGGCGGCCACCAACGGCAACGACACCACCGCTTGGTCGCAGACGTGGAGCTTCACCACTCCCAGTGCGGTCACGCTCTCGTCGCCGACAGACGGCGCTGTCACTTACTCTACCAGCCAGTATCTCTACTGGAACTCTATTTCGGGCAGCTATTACCGTTACGAAATTGATGAAAATCCGAACTTCAACTCTCCGAACTTGCGTACGGGCACCACTTACAGCGCAAGCCAGTACATCAGCGGATTGGCTTACGGCAACACGTATTACTGGAGGATCCAGGCATACAACGATAACGACGAGGCCGAATGGTCGAGCACCTGGCACTTCACCGTCCAGAGCTCGCTGTTCCCGACTGCTCCCATACTGATTTCGCCCGCCAATGGCAGCACCAACATCGCCGTCAACGGCCGCATGTTCACTTGGACCTACCTCACCAATGCGACCAGCTACGAAGTGCAACTGGATACCGACAGCACGTTCACCAACGCCGCTACCTACACCGTTTACGGCACCAGCCATTTGATGAATGGTTTGCAAACAAGCACCACCTACTACTGGCGTGTTCGTGGCACCAACGGCAGCAACGAGTTCTCTCCCTGGTCAGACGCATGGCATTTCACCACCAGCAATTGCTCGCTTTATGCCCCCACCGACATCGCCTCGGCTTGCGAATCATACACCTGGCGCGGGCGGACCTTCACACAGAGCGGCGCTTACCGCGACACCATCTTCCATACTGATGCTTGTGACAGCATTTACGTACTTTCACTGACCATCTATCATAATGTTCATAATGACATCACAATCTCGGCAACGGAAAGTTACACGTGGAATGGCATCACTTACAACACCAGCGGCAACTACACGCAGAACTTCACAACCGTGAACGGATGCGACAGCACCGTCACTCTGCACCTTACCATCAACACAGGCGTGGCCGACTATGGCAAAGGTTCGGACATCAAGGTGTGGCCCAATCCCGCGAGAACGCTTCTTAACATAGAATGCGGTATCGAAAACGCTGAGCTGCAGCTATTTGATGCGACTGGGAAACTCGTTTTGACAGAAATCTGTCAGTCCGCATCGGAACAATATTCCGTCAATGTTTCAGCTCTCGCGCCCGGCATTTACGTTTTGCACGTGGTAGCCGACGGCAAGCGCGTTGGAACGAGAAAAGTGGTGATTGGAAGATAACAACTTCACCCCTGAAATGACAAGAGAGATGTAGCAATACATCTCTCTTTTTGTAAGGAGGAAAGGGATAATCCGTTTTATTAAAAGCAAACCGTTTTAACAAGCACGCAACTTTGAAGGAAGTTTCGCTGCTGCGCCGCGGGTTTGCGCGGAATGCCGCCAGAAACATTTTTAGCGGACAGCAATAATTCGAAATAACATTAAAAAAGAGTTGAAATAATCTGAAATAGAGTTTAATGTCGTTTGCTTTTATTTGAAGTTCACTATAAGTTCACAAAAAAGAAAAGCACCTACAAAGCTTGTTTGTAAGTGCTTGATTTTAAGTGTGGTCCCACTCGGGCTCGAACCAAGGACCCGCTGATTATGAGTCAGCTGCTCTAACCAACTGAGCTATGGGACCAATCCTTTCGGATTTGAGGCTGCAAAAATACAACTTTTTTCGCAACTTTTTGCCAATCCTCAAAAATTGTTCGTATCTTTGCGGCCTAAATTTGCAAAATGAAAAAATTAATCATTATTACGCTCTTATTTGCTTGGTTTTCAACAATATGCGCACAAACAGAACCTGTTGAGCAACCAACGAAAAACGACAAGGAGAACACCGAAAAGGCAACTACGCCAGACAAACCTCTCGTGGTTCGCGACCGACTCATCTTCGATATTTATCACAGTTTTTGGATGGGAATGCCCGCACAAGGCAACTTTATGAAGTTCAATCCCGGCTTTAATGTCTCCGCCATGTGGGACTTTATGCTCCCCCAAAACAAGTCGATTTCCTTCGGCCTCGGCCTCGGTTTCACCTATTACACCCAATATTCCGACTGCATCATCAAATATGTACGCGAAAATGACTTGAACCGCTACTTCATACTTCCCGACGATTTGGAATACAAATACAGCCGCGTTTCCTATATGAACTGCAACATCCCTATCGAAATCCGCTATCGCCACAAATGCGGCTTCAAAATTGACTTCGGTGTACATGTCGGACTTGTTGCCGGTTTCGCACACCGCTACAAAGGAGACAATTACAACGGTATCGAAGACGAATTTCTCAACTACAAAAACCGTGACTTCTACAATAAACAAAAATTCAGCGCCGACGTTTACTTCCGCATGGGCTGGAAGTCGTTCGGCATCTACTACTCATACCAACTCAACAAAGTTTTCGATGTCGGCAAAGGCCCCGCAATGAATCCCATGTCATTGGGCATCTCCATCGCATTATTCTAATCCCAACGAAATATCAAACAAAAGAGGCACTCGCAAGAATGCCTCTTTTTTTGTGGCTTATCAATGAAAAATTTCCAAAAAAGAGGCAGCATTTTTCACAAATCCCCTCCCCTTTTCTCACAAAAGATTAAATTCCGTTTATAACATTCTGATTTTCAATAAGAAAATATTTTTACAGAAAATAACACTAAAAGTAGGTATCAAAAGAAAAAAAATGTATTTTTGCAACCTCAAAATGAGCCCAGGTGGTGGAATTGGTAGACACGCCACTTTGAGGGGGTGGTGAGCGTTAGCTCGTGCAAGTTCGACTCTTGTCTTGGGCACTATTTGAAAAGAAAAGGCTTTGAATCCAGAAGATTCAAGGCCTTTTTTCTTTGTCCCCCTCTGCCCTTGCAAAAAGGATGAAACTCTGAAAGTATTAATTGTATTTCCACGCTTCCGACATTCACGCCGACAACTTTTTGGCCAACGTGAAAAAGAACGTCAAACCGCCTTCTTCCCGGTTGTGCGCACTGATGGACCCGTGATGGAAGGCCACCGAGTTTTTAACGATGGACAATCCCAACCCGGAACCACCGGCATGGGAATCGCGGCCCTCGTCCACCCGGAAGAAACGGTCGAAGATTTTATGCAGATACTGATCCGGAACGCCCTTCCCCGTGTCGTAATATACCAGGTGTATGAATTTGTCGCCTACAGCGCTGCACTCCACACAAAGCTCGCAGCCCTCGCCGCCATACTTCACGGAATTTTCCATGAGATTGCGGAATAAAGAATACAAAAGCCCATAATTTCCCGACACCGTCAAATCCACGGGCAACATGTTTTCTACCGACTGTTTGTTCTGTACAATTTTTTGTGAAAATTCTTCCGTTATCTCATTCACAATGTTGAAAAGGTTGACCTCTTCCACCGAGAACTGCTCCGGAGCCTCCTCAATTTTGTTGATAATGGAAATGTCGTTCAGGAGCTCTGAAAGTCTAAGTGTTTGAAGATAAGACCTTTCCACAAAGAGTTGCCGACGTTCTGCGTCCAAATCCGGGTACTCCGACAAAGTCTCCAAATATCCGCGAATACTGCTGACCGGCGTTTTCAACTCGTGAGAAATGTTGTTCGTCATCTGCTGTTTGAGCAACCGGATTCGCTTTTCCTCCGCCTCTTTGTTTTTCTTATTATAACGCCCCACCAACAGCAAAATGCACAACCATAAAACGAGGAAAACCAAAAGTATGGTAATAAAGATAATCCAGTCGGGACGAAAGAAATCACGCAATTGCATCTCAAAAGGCTGCGCCACCCGGATGATATTGTTGCCCACTCGCTTGGCATAGTAGAAGTTTTTCTGGTGCGAGGTCGCCGACGTGCGGATGGCATTGCCCGTGCCCTTTCTGAGACAGTCTTTGATTTCAGGCCGCTGGATATGGTTTTCATAACCGTTGGAATACTCATAAGAATCATAAACGACCACGCCATCTTTACTTAAAATGGTGATTCTTAAATCTTTAGGTAAAATAGAGTGAATAGATTGATAATCATCCGTTTGCGCCAGTATATCAGCATAACCATCCAACCGGGCCAGGATAAAGGAGCGCTTGTAGTTTTGTTCGCTACTGATTTTCATGGCAATCACACCGGAAAAAAGCAACAGGAACAATACAGAAAAAATAGCCCAGAGCTTATATTTGTATTTCATGATTTGATGGGTTTGATGAAATAGCCGAAACCGGTTTTGTTTTGAATCATGTCGCGGTACGCACCCAATTTGTTGCGGATGCGGGCGATATGGACGTCAACCGTTCGCTCAACGATGAAGGGGGTGTCTTTCCATAAGGTTGAAATGAGTTTTTCTCTTGAGAAATAGGCACCCGGCTGTTGTGCCAAAGTGTACAGCAGCTCAAATTCCTTTCGAGACAATTCCAAGGGCACACCGTCAATAGTGGCCTTTTGAGAAGTTTTAAGTATCCTGAGAGGGCCGATGTCCACCACGTCCTGTGTATCGCTCTGCGCGGCGGTTCGTTTCAGCACTGCCTTGATGCGGGCAAGAACCTCCTGCAACGAAAATGGCTTGGCAATGAAATCATCGCCGCCGGTGGAGAATCCCGTGAGCAGGTCGTTTTCCGTCGACCTGGCTGTCAGAAATATGATGGGCACGGTGTTTTTGAGCTGTTTGCGCAAATGGTCGGCCAAATGGAAGCCCGACATTCCCGGAAGCATCACGTCCAGAAGGATGAGTGCGGTGTCGGGCGTCAGCAGTTCCAAAGCCTCTTCCGCAGAGGCGGCAGCGTAAGTTTCATAGCCGGCAGCTTGCAGGTTGAAGGATAGAAGTTCGCGCAGGTCGACTTCATCATCCACAATGAGGATTTTCATCTTTCAATTTTTTTGCAAATTTACAGAAAAAAATCAATCGGCCCACATCATCCAGCGCATTTTGTTACAATTTTGTTACAACGAATCGAGCGCGGTTAAGTTTGGGTTAAAACTCAACGAAAAAGCTAATAGTCGCTGCGATTGTTGTAATTTTGCAGCACGAAAAAAAGTGATTTTTTGTCATGGGAATAACAGCAATCATTACAGCAATTTTGAGTTTGTTTGCCGGAATTGGCATTTTCCTCATTGCCTGTCAGATGATGAGTACGAACCTCGAATCTGCGAGTTCGAACAAGTTGAAGTCACTGTTCTCGAAAGCATCAGGCAGTAAGTTGCTTGGCGTCGGCATTGGCACAGTGGGCACTGCCGCCATCCAAAGTTCCGGTGCCACGACGGTGATGACCATCGGCTTCGTGAACGCCGGAATCATTTCGTTGGCACAGGCCGCCACCATCATCTACGGTGCCAACATCGGGACGACCGTGACCGCACAGATTGTGGCTATGGGCATGTTCGGCGGGAACACCATTTCCACCTCGGTCATCTTTTCTGCCTTCGTCGGTCTTGGCGCATTCATCGCCCTTTTTGCCCACAAAGATATTTGGAAAAAGGTTGGCGGTATTTTCTCGGGCTTTGGAATGCTGTTCGTCGGCCTTTGCCTGATGAGTGATTCCATGTCGGATTTCGCCGCCATGGAGTCGGTAAAAACATTTTTGGCCAGCATTTCCAATCCGGTGGTTTTGGTACTGGTGGGTGCGTTACTCACGGCCATCATCCAGAGTTCGTCGGTAATGACCTCCATCGCCCTGGCCATGGTGGTGGCCGGGCTCATCAATATCGACCAAGGCATTTTCATGACGATGGGCTCCAACATCGGATCCTGTGTCGTGGCCATCATCGCCGGTGTGACCTCAGGACGCAACGCCAAGAGAACGGCACTCATCCATCTTTTCTTCAATGTTAGCGGTGTGGTCATTTTCTTGATTTTGGAAGGATTCCTTTGGCTGATAACGTCGGGACATTTCACTTACGGCTTACTCTTCGGACAATGGTTTCCGGGGGTTCCGCAGATACAGTTGGCCATGTTCCACACCGTATTCAACGTGTGTACCGTCATCATTATGCTGCCACTCACCAACCTGCTGGTAAGCTTCGTCTGCAAGCTCGTCCCCGACGACGCCAACCCGATTGACCCCGACGCGCCGCACTGCTACTTCATCGACGACAATTTGCTGCAAACCCCGCCGGTAGCGCTCCAACAGACGAAACTGGAAATTATGAACATGGCGGCCATCGCCAAAGAAAATTTCGACCGAGCGCTGCAAATTATTTGCACCATGGACTTTACCGAAGAGCCCATCTTCAAAAAGCGTGAAGCCGAACTGAATTACCTCAATCAGGCCATTGTGGATTTCGTGGTCAAACTGTCGGAAAAACGTCAGCTGAGCCAACACGACCGACAATACATTTCCACCACCTACCGCTCCGTGCGCGACTTGGAACGCGTAGGCGATTATGCGGAAAACATCGTCGAATATGCGGACAGCCTGCGTGCTGAAAACCAGCATTTTTCCAAAAATGCGGTGGAAGAAATCCAACACCTGCGCTCGTTGATTTCGGCACTGTACGAAGAAGTGATGGACACATACGAAAACGATGATTTCAGCGCTCTGGCCAGAGCAAATCTGTTGGAAGACCAAATCGACGACCTCAGCAGAGCGATGGAAGACAACCACATTTCACGTTTGTCGGAAGGCGTTTGCACTCCATCTGTCGGGGCACAATACCTGTCACTCGCTACCAACGCCGAAAGAATCGCCGACCACTTCATCAATGTGGCCAAAACCATCAAGAGTTATTCCGAACAAAATGTATAATACTTTCATTATCAACACCTTTCTCACATACTATACCCCACTTTCGCAGCATTTCACAAATTGGAATTATAGATTTTCTTTGATTTCGTTTAAGGACTTCTCGAAATTCAAAAAAATCAAAGTCAACATTACTAACATAGAAGTCCAAATTTGAAAAAAAATGAAAAAAATCGTCCTTTTATTCTCGTTAAGTCTCTTGTTTGCAGTCACTTCCAATGCATGCACCAAAGATCACCCCATCACCATCGACCAACTTCCGCAGACCTCGCAACAATTCATCCGCACTCACTTCGCATCACTCACCATTGCTTCCATCATGGCCGACAACGACTCTTACGACGTCCGCTTCACCAATGGCTACGAAGTGGAATTTGACAAAAAAGGCGAATGGGAAGATATTGACTGCGTGGCTGATGCCGTTCCCGCGGCCATCGTTCCTACCGCCATCAAAAAACATGTCAGCACCAATTTTCCCACCAATTTCATCGTTGAAATTTCCAAAGATCACCGCAAATACGATGTTAAATTGAACAATGGATTGGAAATGGAATTTGACAAAAACGGCCAATTCCTCCGCATGGACGACTAAGTCAGAATTCCCTTATACACAAAAAAAGCGGGTGTAACTCATGTTGCACCCGCTTTTTAATATTTCGAGCTTCCCTATCTGCCCCGCAAAAATTCGTTCATTTCATCTTTAGATGATGAATAGGTGAACACGCTGTTGACGGTATAGTATTTATTTTTGTCGTAACAATAGTCATAAGCGAATTTCAGGAACTCGAGCTTGCTGCTCTCATAGGTGAAAAGGCGGGCGATTTCGACCAACTGATTGGTAGTCATTATTTCGCTGCGCACCACCTGCTTCGCCAAATCGAGTTTGTTGCTTTCAAATTTTTCGGCTGCGATGAGACTTTTGGCAGCTAAAAAGTCGGGCTCAGAGCAAAAGGCCGGCGCTGGCGGAGGTGTGGGCTGCGGCGTCGGGTTCACAACCACAACTTCGACACGGCTGTCGCGTTCCACATGATTTTCATGGTGACCGCTCTGATGGACTTCACCGTGATGGTCGCCCGGATGGCCCGGTTTGTCGTGATGGTCGCCCGGATGGCCCGGTTTGTCGTGATGGTCGCCCGGATGGCCCGGCTGGTTCGGTTTGCCGTGGTTGTCGCCCGGATGGCCCGGCTGATTCGGCTGACCGTGGTTGTCGCCAGGATGGCCCGGCTGGTTCGGCTTAGGCAAACCAGTTACCGGATGGGAAACGGAAGAATAAATAGTCTTTTTCGTGGGAACGAGCGAGACCTCGCCGGTGCGGGCGTTGCACTCCACAATGTAGTTGTTGGTGCCGGTGTGCAAAGAAAGGGTGTTGGTAAAGGTGTTGCGGCGTTTGTTGTCCATCACAATTCGGATGGAATATCTGACATCAGCACGCAGATCGCTGAGGTGGATGGCTTCGAGGCTTGTTTTATTCTGCTCGTGGCCTTCGATGTAAACCCAGAATTTTTCATGATGGGCGCTTTGAAACGCGAGGAATGCCTGCTGGGCCTGCAATCCCCATACTGCCAGCGTCAAACTGACAAAAAGAAGTACTCTTTTCATAATTATGTTATTAAGTTAAGTGGAAAAAATTCGAAAACGAGTTCTACTGACTAATTCGAGGTGCAAAAGTACAATTTTTTTGACTAAAATTTCCTTTTATTTTCAAAATAAAAAAATGAATAGTGCGTTATAGGCAGGTTATATTAAAAATATGAATCACAAGCGATTTTCTTTCATTTGCATATTCTCAGTGGTACTGACATTCATCTTCGCCTCTTGCGACGAAATCAACTCGGATGAAAATTCCAAATTGTCGTTTTCGGATGAAGAAGTCACATTTGACACAATTTTCACCACCGTGGGTTCCATGACAAAAAATTTCCGGGTCCACAACCCGTACAACTATGATATAAAGGTAGATATTGCACTTGCGGGCGGTGAGCACTCCCCTTTCAGCATCAATGTCGATGGGGTTTCCGGCACTACGTTCAAGCAAGTGGAAATCCCGGCCAACGACAGTATTTTCGTATTCGTCAAAGTAAACGTCAACCCCAACGACCAAACCACGCCGTTCTTAATTACCGACTCGGTGGTATTTTACCATGGGAACACAATACAAGATGTTGATTTAGTGGCATTTGGCCAGAATGCGCATTTCATTGTAGCCGACGCGGGAAGCGGCAGTTTGCGTTACAAAATCATTGCCCACGAGCACGAAACAGTTCATTGGACCAACGAGCTGCCATACGTGGTTTACGGTGGCTACGCCGCCGTCGACTCGCTGGGAACACTCATCATCGATCCCGGAACCAAGGTTTATTTCCATACCGGCGCCGGCATCTGGGTTTATCGCTATGGCAACATCCAGGCCGTGGGCACTGCCGATGAACCGATTGTTTTCCGCGGAGACAACTTAAATAGCTGGTTTGAAACCGATTACGGTCAATGGGACCGCATTTGGATTAACGAAAGTCCTGTGCAAAATCATTTTGAAAACGTGGAAATTTCCAACGCATTCATCGGTCTGCAGGTGGAAACCTTGCAGGAAATGATTTTGGGCAGCAGCACCATCGTCAAAAATTCTGTCATTCACAATACCTACAACTGCGGTGTTTTGTCGCGTGCCGCCAATTTGCAGATGGAAAATTGCGAGGTAAGCAACAATGGTGATTGCAGTTTGTTGCTGCAGATTGGGAATTACAGCATGAAACATGTCACTGTGGCCAATTATTTTTCACAATCAATGCGGAAAAATCCTGCGGTTTATGTCTCCAACACCTACTCTGACGGTTATTACAATTATGTGGGAAATACCGTTGCAAATTTTACCAACTGCTTGATTTATGGTTCTTTAGAAAGTGAAATTGGCGTTCATAAAGATGATGCCGCAGACTTGCAGTGTACTTTCGACCACTGTTTGGTGAAATGCACAACGGCACTGGAAAACTTTGTGGATTGTATTCGCAATCAAGCTCCCAAGTTCGTTAGCACTACAGACCAGGACTTTACGCTTACCGAGGCCTCCCCTGCCATCGATGCGGGCAAGACGGGGTTGGGCATTTTATACGACCTGACGGGTTATCTGCGCGACGAACGTCCCGACATCGGGGCATACGAGTACGGAAGCCGCCGTCATTTCCGGCGCCACTAATTTTTTTCCGCAACATACATTCGGCACACGCCAAAGGTGAAACTGTGCGCCTCGCACGTACTGAACCCGGCTGATTTGATGGTGGGAATCAGTTGGGCCGGCTTCGGAAATTTCAACACAGAATCAGGCAGATAAGTATAGGCGGCGCGGTTGCCGCTGATTTTCGCTCCGAGCCACGGAAGAAATTTCAAAGCATAGATTTTGTATGCCCACAATAGAAAGCGGTTGTCCGGGGAGGAAAGTTCCAAAACCACGAATCGCCCGCCCGGTTTCAGCACGCGGCAGGCCTCCCGCAGTCCACGCTCCAGGTTTTCATAGTTGCGGATGCCGAATGCGACGCTGACGCGGTCGAAAGTGCTGTCGGAAAATGGAATCGATTCCGCATTTCCAATCTGTAATTCGGTGTGTTCCAAATGTTTATTTCGCATCTTTCGGTTACCGACCTCCACCATCTTTTCCGAAAGATCGATACCGGTAACGCTGCTGCCCGGAGCTGCCTTTTCCGCGATGGCGATGGCGAAGTCGCCCGTACCGGTGGCAAGGTCCAGAATGTCCAGCGGCCGTTGGGTGTCAATGATTCGACGCACCGCTTTCCGCCTCCAAATTTTGTCGATATTGAACGACATCAGATGGTTCATCAAATCGTATTTCGGCGCAATATTGTCAAATAATTGCTTGATTTTCGTGTTTTCTGGCATAATGTCAATTTACAAAACGGCGGGAATCCCGAGGAAAAGAGATAGAAGGAAAGTGCTGATTACCAAAAGCGGAAGCATTCGGTCGAGTTGACGGCCGGAAAGCGTCCATACCCCATGTAAATGTTTGATATACAATGGCAAAAGACACAAACAGAGCCATTGCCAAGAAGAATGGGCGTGCAACGCGAGAAAGATGGAAAGCAGCACCCACGCGCCACAAATCAGCATGGTATGGTAGATTTTAGCGTTGTGCTCGCCGATGATGAGTGGAACGGTGACACGAGTCTCGGCATCGGTGTCCATATCGCGGATATTGTTGACATTGAGCACACCAATGCTGAAAAAACCGATGGCACTGGCCGGCAGCAACAAGCACCAGCTAAGTGTGTGGCACACAATGAAATATCCACCCATAACAGAAACAAGGCCGAAAAATATGAAGACGAACAGATCGCCCCAACCGCGATAACCGTAAGGCTTGGGACCGAGCGTGTAGCGCATGGCTGCGACTACGGCGGCAGCACCCAAGAGCAGCAATACAAGGGGCTGCGGCGCGAGCAACGTACCGTAAGAGTACCAAATCATCAATGTGCCGAAAAGGCAGCTACAGAGGATGGCGGCGATAATGAGGCGACGGAAGTCCCTCACCGTCAGCAGGCCCGACTGGAGCGAGTAGTCCGGACGCCCGGTGTGGCTGCCGGCATCGGTACCGCTTTTGAAGTCACCGAGTTCGTTGGAAAGGTTGGAGAGGATTTGCAGAAAGACGGTGGTAAGAAGCGCAAAAATGATAGTGGCGGCGGAGGCCTGGCTGTGGGCTGTGCCGAGGAAAAGTCCGAGCAAGATACCGGCGAGCGAGAGGGGAAGTGTGCGCAACCTCATCGATTTGACAATATATTTCGCTTTATTCATTTTCAATCCAATTTGGGCACGCAAAAATACGAAAATGCGGGCAAAACGCACGAGCCAAACAAGGAACATTCGTTTCGAATAAATTTGTACCTTTGCACTCGGTTTCAATAATGGAAATTTTTATTGTAAACAACTGATAATCATTGCTTTTTGAAAATTCATAATCAAAATTCATAAAATTTTTTTGCTATGGCATGTGGAACACCTACTCCTATTGAAAAAAACAAATTGGAAAACATTGGAAAAATAATCGTTGTCGCCTCCGGTAAAGGCGGGGTCGGCAAATCAACCGTTTCCGCCAATCTGGCTCTGACATTGGCAAAACAGGGATACCGTGTGGGCATTTTGGATGCCGACATTTACGGACCTTCTATTCATAAAATGTTTGGTGTTGAAAATCAGCAGATTGGAGCCACATATATTGGTGAAGAAGAATATCTCGTTCCTGTTGAAAAATTTGGTTTGAAGATTATCTCCATCGGAATGTTGGTAGACAACAGTCAGGCCGTGATTTGGCGTGGACCGCTGGCAGCCAACGCGTTGGCTCAGTTGTTCGGCAAAACGATGTGGGGTGACCTCGACTATTTGGTGGTTGACTTCCCTCCCGGCACGGGCGACATTCAGATTTCCACCATGCAGCAGTTCCAGGTGGATGGTGCCATCGTGGTTACCACGCCGCAGGTTTTAGCCGTTAATGATGCACGCAAGGGTGCTGAAATGTTTTCCGCTTCCAAGATGAATGTTCCGCTCATCGGCATCGTTGAAAACATGTCGTGGTTCACGCCGAAAGAACATCCGGAAGAGAAATACTTGTTGTTTGGCAAGGGCGGCGGACAAAAGCTGGCCGATGAGTTCAACACCGAACTTCTTTCTCAAATCCCTTTGATTCAGGATGTTGAAGAAGTAGAAGACCAAGACTGCCTCTTATCGACGACGAATGCGGCAATTTGCAAGGCTTTTGAAGGAATTGCCGACAAGGTAGTGAAATTTGCCGACTCACTCCCGGAAAAGGGGAACCAGCCGCTGAAAATCGCCGTTCCCACGGTAGATGGACATGTGGATGACCATTTCGGTCATTGCGACCATTACACAGTTTTCGAAATCGACAAAGACAACAACATTGCATCCCGTACCGAAGTTCCCGCCGGACAAGGATGCGGATGCAAGTCCAACATCGCATCGGTACTTGCCAACATGGGCGTTTCGGTGATGTTGGCCGGCAACATGGGCGAAGGAGCCAAGAATGTTTTGGAAGCGCAGCACATTCGAGTCATTCGGGGATGCTCCGGTGAGATTGAGATGTTGGTGAACGCATTTTTGGCGGGGCTGGTAAAAGACTCCGGCGTGGGTTGTTCCGGCCACGAAGACTGCCACTAAGCGTACAAAGGTTGGCAAAGAGGGACAGGAAAGTTCCGAAGAGAAGGCAACAAATAGAGGGTGTAGGGATAGAAAAGAGTGCGGAAAACATCTTTCTTTTATTATAAATAATTGGGAATCAAATCCTTATTAACTTTTAATTATAGAAAGAAAAATTGCATGAAAATGTCAGACGTGTAAGAAAAAGTTGTATTTTTGCCAACCCAAAATCGGGATGTAGTTCAGTTGGTAGAATACTTGGTTTGGGACCAAGGGGTCGCTCGTTCGAGTCGAGTCATCCCGACCACAGAAATACGGTTCCGTAGCTCAACTGGATAGAGCAGCTGCCTTCTAAGCAGCAGGTTCCGCGTTCGAGTCGCGGCGGAATCACATCTTAAAATCAAGGACTTACGAAGAATTTCGTGAGTCCTTTTTCTTTATCCGTGAACCAACACCAAACTACAAATTCGACCGACACTTTTTTTGTGACATTTAGAATCTGTCGTTTTTCATAATTAAAACATCCCCCCTCGCCCACCCGCGAGGGGATTTTTTCTGCTACTCGCAGAAATTCCTTCCCCA
>JAKSME010000044.1 GCA_024400785.1 Bacteroidales bacterium | reverse complement strand
GTCCGTCCTGTCCGTTCAAGCCATCGGCACCGTTCTGTCCGGCAGGACCTTGCGGGCCAACTTCACCTTGTGGGCCTTGTTCGCCTTGTGGTCCCTGTTCACCTTGCGGACCGGCAGAACCTTGCTCGCCCTGAGGGCCTTGCGGACCGGCGCCATTGCCGGATGTGGCTGCGTAAAGCGCATACGGCACGCTCAGCAACTGCTGTGTTCCCTCAATGGTGTAGTTGGTGCCGCCGTCCGGATCCGTTTCAGTCTTTAGAAAATAAGGTCCATCAGCCCAATCTATTGTGGAAAAATCTCCGCTAACGGCAGTTCCGGATCCGATTTCGAGCGTCATCAGGCCGTTGGCATTGGTTGTGATGGTGTGAGTCTCAACGAAAACGGCTGCTCCATTCGGACTTCCTTGCAGGAGGCTGACTCTTACGCCAACTGCATGGGTTGCCACGAGGTTGTTGCCGGCATCGCGAACGACCGCCTGATAGGAAAATTTCTGCGGCGCTTGGGCGAAGACCGACACCATTACGCTGATTACCAGCACTAAAGTTAGTAGGATTTTTTTCATAAAGATGTTATTTTAATTTATTGATTATTAACAATTTGAATTTTAATATCTATATTACCACCCCTTTATCCCCTCCTTAAAAAGGAGGGGAATTTTTACACGCTCGCACCTTTTCTATCAAGCGTGCATTTCTAACGGGACGTTCATTTCACCCCTTCGTCCATTAACCCATTCCACCCTTAACCCCAATTAACCGTTTAACCGAACTACTACCGGGCGTACGTCCCTAACGGGACGTTTTCACCACCTTGAAGCTCTTCAGCATCTGTTTGTCGCTGTAAACATTTAAATAGTATATGCCCGAAGCATAATCCGACAAATCAAAAAATGTTGTTTCGTTCTCTATCTTCTTCATAAACAGATATTTCCCGTTTGCATCATAAACACGCACTTCCCCTTTCAATTGTAAATTGTTCATTGTCAATTGTAAATTTCCGAGCGTGGGGTTCGGATAGACGGTTGCGTTGAGCGTGATGGTCGGGTAGTCATCGACCCCAACCACGGAAATTTCGTAGGGTTGCTGTACGCCCTCACTGATTGTCGTGGTTCCGTCACCGTTGGTCTGAACGACAATCTGTCCGACGGAGAAACTGACGCTTCCACCGTTTCCAGTTGCTTCACCGCCCGTGGCAACAATGCTGGACTGGGCGAAGCCTTCAGACAGCAAAGCCATTAAAACAAATCCCAGAAATGCTTTTTTCATAATTTTGCGGGTTAAAGTTCAACATTCAGTTTTCACTTTTCCCCAAAAAAATGCACGAAAAAAACCGTGAACCTTTTGTTGAAACGGAAGCTCTGGACTGCTCATAAAAACACAACAAGAAAGCCCACGGAATACCGTGAGCGTTCTGCTTTCTTGCGTTTTTATAAAGAGAATTGTCCAGATTCCCGTTTTACAAGAAAAGCGAAAACGCTTATGAATTCAATAAAATTTGCTTAAATAGAACACCTATTTAATCGTTGCAAAAATACTAATTTTTTCCAATAAACCGCAGCGCAGAGAAAGTATTTTTCCGCGAACTTATTCGAGAACGTTGAGTGCATTTTCTACCAATGGCGGAACACAAGAGTTGTTGACTTTTTGAACCGACGAACGAAGTAAGAGCAGAGACAAAGCGCGCTTGGGCTATGCCTTACAAGGAGGAGGAAAAGACACGAAGTGTCTTAGCATAAAGGAGGAGAAAATCGAGCGAAGCGAGATAATTGTTGAACCGAGCAGGTAAAGTCTCAAGTCCAAAGTCTCAAGTCCATTTAATCCGTTCCGTCCTTCCACCATTCGTCCTTTCACCCAAATCAACCGAATAAAAAAAAGGGCTCTCAAAACTGAGAACCCTTTGTATTCATATTAATGATCGCGGCGTGGCGGACGATTGCCATCGCGGCGCGGACCGTTGCCGTCTCTGCGGGGACCGCCGTTGCCTTCGCGACGCGGCGGACGCGGGCGCTGCTCGGGTTCTTTGTAACCTTCCGGCTTTTCCTCAAGAATACGGTGCGACAAACGCATCTTGCCCTTGTCATCGATTTCGATGAGCTTCACCTGTATGTGGTCGCCCACGTGGAGGTCTTCTTCCACATTGTCGAGACGTTTCCGGCAGATTTCGGAAATATGGAGCGAGCCGTCGGTGCCGGGAACGATTTCCACGAATGCGCCGAAGGGCTGGATGGTTTTTACAACACCGTCATAAACCTCACCCACTTCAGGAACAGTGGTGATGAGTTTGATGCGTGCCATTGCCGCATTGATGTCGTCAACGTTGGCAGCTGCGATGTCGATGATACCGAAGTCGCCCACCTCTTCGATGTTGATGGTGGTGTTGGTTTCACGCTGCATTTCTTGAATGACTTTGCCGCCCTGACCGATAACTGCGCCGATAAATTCGCGCGGAATCTGCATTTGGACGATACGCGGGACAAACGGTCTGTAGTCTTCGCGCGGTTCGGGAATGGCTTCGAGCATCTTGCCCAAAATATACATACGACCTTGACGTGCCTGTTCCAATGCCTGAGCCATGGTTTCGGCAGAAAGTCCGTCGACCTTGATGTCCATCTGGCAAGCGGTGATACCGTCGGCGGTACCGCAAACCTTGAAGTCCATGTCGCCGAGGTGGTCTTCGTCGCCCAAAATATCGGAAAGGATGGCGTAATTGCCAGTCTTATCGTCGGTAATCAAGCCCATAGCGATGCCGGCAACGGGCTTTTTCATCTTCACACCGCAATCGTAGAGTGCCAAAGTGCCAGCACAAACGGTGGCCATGGAAGAACTGCCGTTGGATTCCAAAATATCGGAAACCAGACGTACGGTATAGGGGAAGGTCGGATCATCGAACGGGATCATCGGTTTCAAGGCGCGGTGTGCCAAGTTGCCGTGACCGATTTCGCGACGACCGGTGCTGCGGATGGGTTTTACTTCGCCAACAGAGAACGGCGGGAAGTTATAGTGGAGGATGAAGCGGCTGCTGCCTTCCACGATGGCGCCGTCGATGGTTTGTTCATCGAGTTTGGTGCCGAGGGTGCACGACATCAGCGACTGGGTTTCGCCACGAGTGAAGATGGCTGAACCGTGGGCTGCCGGGAGGTAACCGGTTTCAATCCAAATCGGGCGGATTTGGTCGAGCTGGCGACCGTCGAGGCGGATGCGCTCATTCAGAATCATGTTGCGCATGGCGTGATACTGTACGTCGTGATAGTAGCGAGCCACCATGTATTTCTTTTCTTCGCGTTCTTCTTCCGGAATGGTTTCCATGAACTCTTCCAAAATTTGGTCGAATGCGTCGTTGCGTTCTTGTTTGCCCATGAAGGACTTGGCGATGGCGTAAACCTTGTCATAGGTTTCGCGGTTAACGCGTTCGCGAAGTTCGTCGTCGTTGGTTTCGTGACAATATTCGCGTTTAGGGTTGGCTTTTTCAACCTGTGCGGCGAGGTCGAGCTGTGCCTGGCATTGGACCTTGATAGCGGCGTGGGCTGCGTTCAAAGCTTCCACCATGTCGGCTTCGGAAATTTCGTTCATTTCACCTTCCACCATCATGATGTTGTCGATGGTAGCGGCGACAATCATGTCGATGTCGGAGCGTTCCATGTCGGCAACGCTGGGGTTGATGACCATCTTACCGTCAACGCGGCCTACGCGGACTTCGGAGATGGGACCGTTCCACGGGATGTTGGAAACGGCGAGGGCGGTAGAGGCAGCGAGACCTGCGAGTGCATCGGGCAGGTTGTTGCGGTCACCGGAAATCAAGGTTACGAGAACCTGGGTTTCAGCGTGGAAATTGTCCGGGAAAAGCGGACGGAGGGCGCGGTCGACCAAACGAGCGATGAGGATTTCATATTCACTGGGACGGCCTTCGCGTTTGAAGAAGCCACCGGGGAAACGACCGACGGCACCGTATTTTTCTTGGTATTCCACCTGCAACGGCATGAAGTCGGTGTTTTCAACAGCGTCCTTCTTACAGCAAACGGTGGCGAGCAACATGGTGTCGCCCATTCTAACAACGGCAGAGCCATCGGCCTGCTTGGCCAGGATGCCGGTTTCAATGGTCACTTCACGACCATCGGGAAGAGCAAAAGTCTGTCTTGCTCCCAAGGGTTTATTAGTTTCTGACATAAAAATTCTGTTTTAAAAAATTTATAATCCAATCAAGCCGTACGGGGGGATTGGGTCCACAGCTGATTGTTTTTTTTAATGAAAGGACAAATATTCAAAAAAAGGCAATTACGAGAATTGCCTTTTTTTTGAAGCGTAGGGGAGATTATTTTCTCAAACCAAGTTTCTTAACGATAGCTCTGTAGCGCTCAATATCTTGTTCTTTCAGATAAGCCAGCATTTTCTTTCTTTTGCCGACGAGTTGCATCAAAGCACGCTTGGTTCCCAAGTCTTTGTGATTTTCTTTCATGTGTTCGGTCAGGTGTTTGATTCTGTAGGTGAACAAAGCTACCTGGCTTTCCGGTGAACCGGAATCGAACTCATTCTTACCGTTTTCTTTGAAGATGTCTTTCTTAACTTCAGGTGTCAAATACATAATTTTCTTCTCTTTAAATTGATTTCTTATCGTCTAAATTTCGGGGTGCAAAATTACAATATTTTTTTAAGATATCACCCTCATTTTTTCTTTTTTTTAAAAGTATTCAGAATTATCTTTTTTAACGTAGAAATAATTCGAGTTTCAGAAGTTGCAATGTGACTATTACAGGGTTAGGGGTGGCCTTTTAGGCCTACCCCGCCCTGCGGGCACCCCTTCCATAGGAAGGGGAATTGCGTCTCTGCTGTAACAGACTCTTCCACTGGGAAGGGGAATTGCGCCGCTGCTGTAACAGACTCTTCCACTGGGAAGGGGAATTGTGCCTCTGCTGTAACAGACTCTTCATTTGGGAAGGGGAATTGCGTCTCTGCTGTAACAGACTCTTCCATAGGAAGGGGAATTGTGCCGCCACCGAGACGGGCTTTATTTCAGGAAGAAGAATATGTGCCGCACTTCTTCCCCTTCTTTTAGAAGGGGTGGCTGAAAGCCGGGGTAGTATTATATACATCACGGCGAAGCCGTACCTCGGTGAAATACACAATGTTGCCTCACAGCTATACTCCTTACAAAACTCCTCGATTTCCTACCCCGCCCTGCGCCCTCCCCTTCCATAGGAAGGGGAATTGCGCCGCCGCTGTAGCAGATTCTTCCTCTGGGAAGGGGAATTGCACCGCCGCTGTAGCAGACTCTTCCACTGGGAAGGGGAATTGCGTCTCTGCTGTAGCAGATTCTTCCACTGGGAAGGGGAATTGTGCCGCCACCGAGACGGGCCTTTTTCAGGAAGAAGAATATGTGCCGCACTTCTTCCCCTTCTTTTAGAAGGGGTGGCTGAAAGCCGGGGTAGTATTATATACATCACGGCGAAGCCGTACCTCGGTGAAATACACAATGTTGCCTCACAGCTATACTCCTTACAAAACTCCTCGATTTCCTACCCCGCCCTGCGGGCACCCCTTCCTCTGGGAAGGGGAATTGCGCCGCCGCGGCAGCAGACTTCGCCTCAGGAAGGCGGATGCATTGCTGTCGCTTAATTTTTCCCCACAAAAAATACGCAACACCACCAATTATGCATTATGAATTATGCATTATGAATTATGAATTGTACTGTCCATCACCTCCCCGCCCCTGCCAGAGCCAAGAACTCGTCATCAAGGTGGAAGATGCGGGCGATGTTCAATGCTTCGGTCGGCACCTCGTCGCTGTCGGTTTCCACCAAGGTGTAATCCATGTAGCGGTTCAGGCTCTGGGGTGTCACCTCGCCGGTGATTTTGTCGGTGGCCAGACCTTTCACGCGGAGTCGGCGGCAGCTGACGGCGATGCCACTGTAGTGGGTGGTCACCAGCGACATCACGCGGTATCGCTGCATCATCGTGATAAAGGCTCCCACGATGCGGCGTCCCTCGTCGGGATTGGTGGTGCGGGCCAACTCGTCTACCAGCGCCAACAGCCGCACTCCCCTCTTGCTTTCCAACAGGATTTCATTTACCGAAAGCATCTCTGCCGCAAAGGAAGAAAGCCCCTGCCGCTCGGTCTGTTGGTCATCGATGACACAAAATACGGCTTCCACGGGAACAATGGCCGCTTCGTCCGCCGGAACAAAATAGCCAAACTGAAACATATACTGCGACAAAGCCAACGACTTGAGCAGCACCGTTTTGCCAGACATGTTGGCCCCGGTGATCAGGCACGGCTGGCTGGCCAACTCGATGTCAACGGGCTGGAATTTACCGCCCCGCTCTGAAAGTTCTGCACGCATTCGCGGATGGAACAGTCCGCGATAACATGACCGCTCGGTCGCCACAGTCGGGCGTGTGAGCTGCCATTTCGCGCTCAGCTGTGCCTTGGCGTTGAGCACGTCCAACGCACCGATATGCTGAAGATTGGACAACAGACTTTCCGCATACGGGTGCAGCATTTCTGTCAGTTTTTGGCGGACAGCGTCTTCAATCTGTGAGGCCTGCCAGGTAAGTTGTTCCCGCTCGTTCACATCATCCGTTTGAAGGATTTTTTTACGAAGCGTTTCCAAATCAGCATGATATGAAGAATAGATATAAAAGTGAGCGATACGACTTCCTTCAGGATCCAGCATGTCGACCACTTTTGAAAGGTCGTAAAGCGGAGCGGCCTCGTAGCTGCAGTTCTGCAACAGGGTGCGGATTTTCTGGGATGCCAGCGCAAATTTTTTCACCTCGAAAAATTCAATATCATCCAAAACCTGAAGTCTTTTCAGATTTTGGATGGTTTGGGTGAAATCGTTGATTTCGTGCAACAAAGCCACGAGTTGGCGGCTGGCGGTTTCATTTTGAAGGAAGGAGAGATGGTTCGTCAAACGCACCAGGTTTTTCTGGAGGCTGTCGGCGGAAGTCAAAAAGGGCTGATTCAGCAGCAGCGAGCGTCCCCAAGAGGAACAAACCTGCGTATTTTCAACCACATACTGCAGTGCGGGGACCTTTTTGACAATTTCTTTCAGTAACATCTCGATTATTTTTTCTTCGCCTTGGTTTGTTGTTGTTGCATTTGTTGTTGCTGCTTGATCATTTCTTCCATGCGGGCCTGCCATTTGGTTTTCTTCACCGGCTTCACCATGTTGTTCTGCATTTTTTCGCGAAGTTTCTTTTCATTGATGGTGACTCTGAAAATCCACATTTGCAAGAAGGTAATCAGGTTGATCAGCAGATAATAATAGGTAAGTGCGGATGCGAAGCTGTTGAACATGCCGAGGAAGAGGATGGGCATGAGGTACATCATCCATTTCATCACCTTCATTTGGTCGTTGTTGCCGGCGGCCATCATCTTGTTGTTGAGCCAGGTGTAAACGAGCGTTGCGGCGGTCATCAAGAGGGTGAACAAGCTGACGTGGTCGCCGTAGAAGGGGACATTGAAACTCAAATCGAGGATGGAGTCGTAGGCGGAGAGGTCTTCGGCCCAGAGGAAGCCCTGTTGGCGAAGCTCGTAAGCGGCCGGGAAGAAGCGGTACATGGCGATAAGAATCGGCATCTGGATGAGCATCGGAAGACAGCCGCCCATCGGACTGATACCGGCTTTTTTGTACAAGGTCATGGTTGCCTGCTGCTTTTTCATCGCATCTTCCTGCTTCGGATACTTGGCATTCAGCTCGTCGATTTCCGGTTTCAGCACACGCATCTTGGCGGATGAAAGGTAGGTTTTGTAAGCCAACGGAAGAATGACGATTTTAATGAAAATACTCAGAATCAGGATGATGATACCGTAGTTGATACCGTAAGCTTCCAACCAGTTGAAAATCGGGATGACCACAAAACGGTTGATCCAGTGCAGCAAGAAAAATCCCCAGCCCAGTGGAACCTGTTTTTCCAGATTCATGTCATATTTCTTCAAATCCTTGAACTTGTTGGGGCCGAAATACATTTCCATGGAGAACTGACCTTCATCGAAATTGGAAATATCGAAGGTGGTGCGGCTCTTCATTTTTTTCAACAAAGGATTGTTTTCATTGCCCTTATCCACATTGACTTCGAATTTTCCCTTATTAAAATCGCCGTTTTTGGCAACCAGGATTGAGGTGAAAAATTGTTGTTTGAAAGACACCCACTTCATTTCGGTGGGAATGTCTTCGGCGTCGGATTCGCGCTCGTTCAAATTGGAAACCTCGTCGCGGTTATCCATATAGTACAGGGTGGTCAGGTCGCGTTCCGCCTTGACGTTTTTCTCTGCGGTATAAAGTGTCGAGTTCCACACAAGATCCAAACCGTGTTTGAAAACATATTTAGACATGTTGTGGAATTTCACCGTGTAATCGAACATATAGTCGTTGTCGGTGAATGTGTAATCGAAAAGGATGTAGGCATCCTGGTCCACCGTGGGTTCGGTTGCCGTGCTGTCGCCCTGTTTGCAGGGGTGGAGGTAGAGGCGGAGGTGGTCTTTGCCCGATTTCACGTCAACGGTGTCCTTCGCAGCGGAGAAGTAACATTCGTTGGTATTCACAAACGACTGCACGGAGTCGCGCACCTGCAACGGGATGGACATCATATTGGCCCCCTCGTCAAACAGCACCAGTTCCTGTTTTTTTTCTCCTTTGGGGGCATACTTATATATGTTGTTAAGCTTGACGTATTTCACGTAACCGCCGTAACGGGCGAAGTGATATTCGGCCATATTGGTACGCACCACGAAATCGTTGGTTTTGCTGGTATCTTCAAAACCGAGGATGGTGTTGCGGGTGGCTTTGGTGCCGGCAGTTGTCGCGGCGGAAGGCACGGAGTCCTGCAGGCTGGCGATGTCGAGCGAGTCGGAAACGAGGGTGTCGCTCAGTTGTTTGGTTTTCTCCTTGTCGCCTTTTTTCTTCTGTTTTTGTTGTTCGACCAGCTGTTTTTCGCGTTCTTTCTTCGCTGAGTTGGAAGTGTAGAAGCTGTAGCCCAAAAATAGACCGAAGATAATCAGAAGGCCAATGATTGTGTGTTTATCCATGTATTGATGATTGAAAGATTTTTAGTAAATATTTATGTATAAAGATTTTACATTGAAATAATGGCAACAGCGGCAGACACGGCGTCGGTCACGGCGTCGCGGATGCTCATCGGTTGTTTGGCGGCGCCGGCGACAAAGAGTCCGTCAATGGCGGTGGCGTTGTCGGCGAGGTGGGGGCCTTGTGTTTCAATGAAGCCATATTTTCCTTCGATGCCACAGTTGGCGGCCAGTGTGCGGGTGCCGGCGGAAGGTTCCATGCCCACCATCAGCACCAGCAGGTCGGTCGTCATCTTCAACGGCTGCCCGATGAGCGTGTCCTCCGACTTGATCTGCACCTTGTTGTCAAAGGTGGCTGAAGCTTCGGAAATTCGCCCGCGAATGAAACGAATGTCGTACTTTTCTTGAGCCTCGCGATATAGTTCTTCAAAACCCTTACCCCACATTCGAAGGTCCATGTAATAGATATATACTTCTGTTTCAGGAAGTTGTTTGCGCACTTCGATAGCTTGTTTGACGGCAGTGACGCAACAGACCTTGGAGCAATAGTTATTGCCCGACTTTTCGTCGCGAGAGCCGACGCATTGAAGGAAGACCACCTTTTGCGGTGCTTCGCCCATCGAGTTGGTAATTTGGTTGTGGCGAATCATGTGTTCCATATCAAGGGAATTGACGACACCTTTGTAGATGCCATACCCCAATTCTTCCTTTCTATGAGCGTCGAAAACATTGTAACCCGTTGTAATAATAACATTATCAGCGATATACGTTTTCCCTTCTTTATCAAAAAGCTTAAATTCGCCCTCTTGTTTTTTGATATCCACAATTTCCTTTTCGCCAAGGAACTTGATATTATCATTCAACAATTTGGCGGTTAAGCGGTCGGCCAAAGTATGTGCTGAGGAAAAATCGGGAAATAGAAAGGCCTTGTCGAGAATGTTATTGAGTGGTGTGGTAGATTTTTCAAACAAAGCCACCTCGCAATCGTGGGCGGCGAGTACGGCAGCGGCCTCAATTCCGGCAGGACCGGCACCAATTACGGCGACTTTCTTCATATCGACGCAGATTGTGTTTTGTAATATGTTAATTCATAATTATTTATGCCAAATACGGATTCCCACATTTAGCGTGCAAAGATACAAAAAAATCGGATTTCTGTAAAAGCGCAAAAAAACAATATCGGGGTGGTGTTTTGCAACGAACAACATATACCAACGACCATGTTGATGGATTTGGACTCCAATTGCATGCAGGCCAAACATTTTCGGGCGCAGATAGAATCCGGCAAGGCGGTAAAGAAGCAAATATGGAAACAGATAGTAGAGCGTAAGATACAGAATCAGTCGCAATTGCTTTGCAAATTATCGTTGGGAGCGGATATGCGTTATTGCGTTCGGCGGTTGCGCGTGCCATTATGGATGCGGGGTTGTTGCCAACGGTAGGGATATTTCACTGCAACTATTACAATTCATTTCCGTTGGCTGATGATTTAATGGAACCCTATCGGCCGTTTATTGATGAAAAAGTATATGAAATATATCAAAGCGGCAAAAGGGACATAGACAGGGAGTTCAAGCGAATGATGGTTGAAGTGTTATATGAAAAGGTATCGCAGGAGGAAAGAATACACAAAAGCTTATATTTGAGATATTGCAGTACCCTAAACAATGCGCAAACACACAAACTGCGGGTGCAAAACATGCTATTAAAAAACAGCAAAGTAAGTATTTTTATTATAGGCGACAAGCAAGCCGAATTTGCTTACCTATATTGGGGTCCAAAATCTTCAAAAAACGATGAGATTCTGTTCAAAACGCCTGATTTAATCGAATTTTTTTAATGTAAAATTCGCATTAAATATTTGATTATAAATATTTTATAAGCTAAAGGTTTTAATGTCTGATAATTTTGATTATGTTAAAACCTATGCTGTTCACATAGTCAAAGGTAACGGTTTTATTCGTACTTTTGCTCCTGATTTCGATTTTGCATTGAAGGTTTAACATCGTTATATTATGAAAAAGTTGTTTTCTTTCCTATTCGTATGGTTGGTTGGTTTCTCTGTTTATGCTGCCGAACCTGACAGCCTGCTGTTGGCTTCAAACTCATCATCAGAGCCTATCGACAAGGAGCACTGCACCTGCAAGGGTATTCCGCTGTATGGGAAGGTGAGGGTCGTAGATTGCTTTGCTGATTTTAAGGTTGAGGTCGTATCTTGTTTCGCTGATTTGAATGTTAAAATTGTTGATGTCGGTCCGAGTAGTTGTGGTCAATGGGAATTTGTATCTATTGGTGAGGATTTTACAGTCGAATTCGTATCTTGTTTTGGTGATTTCACAATTGAATATGTTGATATTTCATCTGGAGCAAGATAGCGTTTATTCATCAACCAAGAATCCGTAGTCTTCATCGCTATCAAATGAAAGTTCAATTGGTAACACGTTGAAGTATTTCAATCCTTTTTGGTCGTCGTTTTAATGTCTGATAATTTTGATTATGTTAAAACTCGGTGCGCTCATGTCGATTAACTGCGTGGTTAAGAAGAGGTTGCGTTCCAAATTGGAGGAATCTACGATATTGAGTATCAAGTCGTAGTCGTTCTTGGTGAGAAATTCGCGCACGCACAACTCCTCGGGCGTGTATTCGTTGAGTGAGTATGTGCCCGGCAAATCGACCAGCCGGATGGTGTATCCTTTGTAGTAAAAAATGCCGATTTTCATATCGACGGTTACGCCGGAATAGTTGCCCACCTTTTCGTGCAACCCCGTGGCGTGGTTGAAGAAGGAGGTCTTGCCGCAGTTGGGATTGCCGACCAGCGCCACCGTCAGCGTGTGACTCTTTTCCTGGATTTTGGCAGAAAGGTCGGCATCGTTGATGGCCTCCTCAATGGTGCCGTTGTACTCGTTGGCGATGTCTTTCGACTGCTCCGACAACGGTAGAACCTCGATTTTTTCGGCCTCGCTGCGACGGAGCGACACGTGCGAATTCATCACGATGTACTCCACCGGATCTTGCAGCGGCGACGATTTGAGCACGGTGACGGTTTCACCCTTCACAAATCCCATCTCCATCAGTCAATGTCGCAAGCCGCCATGCCCGCTAATCTTGATAATCACGCACTTAGCGCCAGGCAGCATCTCATTTAAACTGATTCTTTTTTCGTTGTTATCCATTGATTGATTTTTTTTAATTTGGGCTCCCCGCAGAATTTACAATCCTCCCACAACTCTCCCACCATTCTGCCCAATTCTGCCACTACTCGATCCCTATTTCCACCCGTATTCCCATCACTAATGCGCTTTTTAGAGACATATCTGTTCCGCATGGATTTATAATGTATTGTATATCAGGTTGTAGAGAAATATTTTCGATAATTTGGTATTGGTAGGTTAGTTCCAATACAGTTTCATTGGGAAGGTTGGCCATGATGGCGGTTGAGGCGGCCAAACCTATGGCATCTTTTCCTTTTTGGGAGAATACCCCTGTGAGCAAAGCCCCGCCGCCAATATGAATGTGGTTGTTGTCAAGATGTTTTCTGCTGATGGCACCTGTGACAAAGAGTTGTAGCTGGCGTGAAACGTTCTGCCATATTGTGTGGCAAGCATTGAAGTGTACGCGCCACTCTTGTTCGCCTGTGTGGTATGTTACTCCAGCAACGTATCGGCCTCGGTAGTCGTTTGCATTTTTGGGGTTGAAACGATATTCGTATTCGGCTGCTAAAAAGCAACCCTTATCTTTATTGAATCGCCAGTGAACGTTGTACGGATTCTCTTCAAATCCGTATGGCGAATCAAACGCACCGAGTCGTATGGTCATGTGGTCATGAATATCTAATTCCGTATTTAGCGCCCAACCCATTATGGGAAAGATGGGTAGGGAAATATCGCTTGCTAATGCGCTCGGAACGCCAAAAGAGCTGTTGAAGAATAGTCCCGCGGGATCGCAAACAGAAAAACGCTCGTTGAAATCCTGCATTCCCGCCTTGATTCTCCAGATAAGTTCAACTTGTTGAAAATAAATTTCTTGCGACAACCATAACTCTTGTAAAAAGGTGTGGTTCCCCGCTTCGATGTTGTCGCATACCTGGTGGTCCCCAACAAACGTTTCTGAAAATGTGCCTCCGTGGGTGTTGCCTCCCTTGACAAATATTTGTGCGCCGTGCCAAAGGTTGAATCCGATGCCTATCTGAGCATAGCCCATGTACGTTCCTCCCGTTTGTAACCCGCCACATACGTTGCCAATGCCGTCACCTTTATAGGATATATCGTAAAAAAATACCTTTTTGTGGACAGAGTCATCGGGTGGGTTAGGGCATAGGAGCGAATCCCTATTATCTAAATTGTCTGCGTGACTATTTAGTAATAAGAGAATTAAATATGATAGTGATATGATTTTTTTCAAAACGTTATTTTGGTACTTCTTCGAAATTTCGGCTGCAAAAATAGTATAAGCAAATTGCCTGCGCAATCCCTATTTTGAGGGATATAAACAGCAATAAAAGTAAAGATAGTGAGGCAGTTGGATGGAAAATTATCCGTTTCTCCGTCGGAACAACTCTAACAGCGCCGGCACATAGTCGCGGTCGGTGTAGAGCTGTACGGTGTCGATACCTGACCTACGGAATGTGTTTAAGTTGTTTGTAATCAGTTCTTTCCGCCATTGTCCGTAAGTGTCGCGAACTCTCTTGCTGGCGCTATCGACCCAAATGCGGCGCCCGGTTTCGGGGTCGGCCATTTCGATAATACCGATGTTGTGAAGCGTCATTTCGCCCGTATCCATAATGTTGAGCGCCACTAAGTCGTGCCGGTGTTTTAATGTCTGATAATTTTGATTATGTTAAAACGGAAACGTGAAAACGTGAAAACGGTTAACTTGGTGGAAACGTGAAAACGGTTAAACGGTTAATTTTGGGTGAAATGGGTGAGACGGGATACTTCCCCTTCTTTTAGAAGGGGTGCCCGTAGGGCGGGGTAGTCCTTCCTCGCGGTAGGCTTTCCCTAATTTGGGT
>JAKSME010000043.1 GCA_024400785.1 Bacteroidales bacterium | reverse complement strand
CAATAATAATCAAAACATTACACAAAGGGGTGGTAATATAGAAATCATTATTCAAGAAAAAAACAATTATATCAATAATAATCAAAACATTACACAAAGGGGTGGTAATATAGAAATCATTATTCAACAATTCAACAAATAAACAAATAAACAAAACAAAAAAAACATGAAATTCAATCCAGAGAAATGCCGTATTCCGGATGAAATCGGCAAACCGTTCATTGATCCTGAAGAGATTTGGGACTTTATCAACAACACAAAAAGCACGCCCGAGCGTGTCCGTGCGCTGATTCAGAAATCGCTGAACAAGGAGCGTTTGACGATGGAAGAGACTGCTGTTTTGGTAAACACCACCGACCCCGCGCTGGTGGAAGAAATCAAGGAAGGCGCCCGCGAGCTGAAACGCCGCATCTATGGCAACCGCATCGTGCTCTTCGCCCCCCTCTACATCGGCAACTACTGCGTGAACAACTGCAAATACTGCGGCTTCCGCTCCTCCAACCACGAACAGGTGCGCACCACCCTCACCGATGAAGAACTGGTACACAATGTGGAAGCATTGGAAGAAGACGGCCAAAAACGTCTGATCCTGGTTTATGGTGAGTCGCCGAAATATTCACCGGAGTTCATCGCCCATACCACCAAGTTGGCTTATTCGGTACACAAAGGTAATGGCTCCATCCGCCGTGTCAACATCAACGCCGCTCCCCTCGATGTGGAAGGTTTCCGCACAGTGAAAGAGGCCGGCATCGGTACTTACCAGATTTTCCAGGAAACCTACCACCCGGAAGCTTACACCTGGTACCATCCCGCCAACACCATCAAAGGCAACTACGAATGGCGTCTGACCTCCATGGACCGCGCCCAGCAGGCCGGCATCGACGACAACGGTCTCGGCATCCTCTTCGGTCTGTATGACTGGCGTTTCGAAGTGCTGGCCATGATCCGTCATACCAACCACCTCGAAGCCTGCTTCAATGTCGGTCCGCACACCATTTCCTTCCCGCGTATCAAAGATGCTTCCGGTTTGAACATCGACACCAAGTATTTCGTTGATGATGAGACTTTTGAGAAAATCATCGCCATCTTCCGTCTGGCTGTTCCTTACACCGGCATGATTCTTACCGCTCGTGAAACCGCCGAGTTCCGCGCTAAAGCCATCCAATACGGCATTTCACAAATCGACGGCGGTACAAACCTCCAGATTGGTGACTACAAATATCATCACGAAGAAGAAGAAAAGAACAGCGACAAGGTTGAAAATCAGAACCTTCATCGCGAACAATTCAAGATTGGTGATGACCGCAACTTGGGTGAAATCATTGAAGAATTGTTGGATGAAAACTTCATTCCGAGCTTCTGCACCGCTTGCTACCGCCTCGGCCGTACCGGCGAGCACTTCATGGAGTTCAGCGTTCCCGGCTTCATCAAACGCTACTGCACACCGAACGCCATCCTCACTTTGAGCGAGTACCTCGTCGACTACGCCAAACCCGAAGTGGCCGCCAAAGGTTGGAAGGTGATTGAAAACAACCTCTGCAATGTGGATGAACAGTTCCGTGATGAACTCCTCAACCGCATCGAGCGCATTAAAAAAGGTGAAAGAGATTTATACTTCTAATTATTGATAATGAGAAATTTAGAGACAATATTCCCCACTTCGGAACAGATTCCGATGCAATTTTTGCCCAACCCTTTTCCGTATCGGCAGACACGCTACCTCATCAATGGCGAGTTGCGGGAATGGAAAGGAAACTTCTTTTCGGTACAGTCGCCGGTATTTGTCGAGCGTGACAACTCAGCAGATGCTTTCATCGGTGAATATCCCGACATGGGCAGTTCGCAAGCGATGGAGGCGCTGGAAGCAGCCATCGCGGCTTACGACCACGGCAATGGCGAATGGCCTTCCATGAAGGTGGAAGAACGCATCGCTTGCGTGCGTAAGTTCCTGTTACTCATGACCGAACAACGGGAGCAGGTGGTAAACCTGCTGATGTGGGAAATCGGAAAATCACGCAAGGATTCTGAAAAGGAATTCGACCGTACCGTCGTTTACATCAACGATACCATCGAAGCCTTGAAGCAGTTGGACCGCACCTCCTCCCGCTTCACCATTTCACAAAACATCATTGCCCAAATCCGCCGCGCGCCGCTGGGCGTTGTGCTCTGTATGGGGCCGTTCAACTACCCGCTAAATGAAACCTTCACCACTCTCATCCCCGCACTCATCATGGGCAACTGCATCATTTTCAAACCACCGAAGTTGGGAGTATTGCTCTTTTCTCCGCTTCTGGAGGCCTTCCGCTCCGCCTTCCCAAAAGGCGTCATCAATACCGTTTACGGCCGCGGCGAAAATGTCGCCACCCCGCTGATGCAGAGCGGCAAAATCGACGTGTTCGCCTTCATCGGCTCCAGCCGCGTCGCCGACATCCTCAAAAAAGAACATCCTCACCCCCACCGCCTCAAGTCAGTACTCGGACTGGATGCCAAAAATCCTGCCATCATTCTTAAAGATGCAGACTTGGAAAACACTGTGAAAGAGTGTGTTACAGGTGCGCTTTCCTTTAACGGGCAACGCTGTACCGCACTCAAGATTCTTTTTGTACACGAAAGCATCGCCGACCGTTTCCAACAGATGATGGCCGCGGAGGTGGAAAAACTCGTTATCGGAATGCCTTGGGACGACGGCGTGGGAATCACTCCCCTGCCCGAATCCGGCAAAGCGGAATTTCTCACTTCACTCATCCAAGATGCCACCGACAAGGGGGCTGTCGTTCTCAACGAACACGGCGGCCAAAATTATCGCTCGCTGTTCTTTCCCGCTGTAATGTCGGGAATCACACCGGAAATGAAACTGTACACACAGGAACAGTTCGGCCCCATTGTGCCCATCGTAACCTACAAAGACATCGAAGAACCGTTGCAGTATGTGGTCAATTCCAACTATGGACAGCAGGCGGCCATTTTCGGGAAGAACCCCGACGAAATCGCCCGCCTCATCGATGTTCTGGTAAACCAGGTGTGCCGTGTGAACGTGAATGCCCAATGCCAGCGCGGCCCCGACGACTTCCCCTTCACTGGCCGAAAAGACAGCGCGGAACAAACCCTCTCCGTTTCCGACGCCCTCCGCGTTTTCTCCATCCGAACCCTCGTTGCGACGAAGGAAGACAACACCAACAAGGAAATTATTCGCCAAATTTTAAAAGACGACAAATCCAATTTCCTCAATACGGATTTCATTCTCTAATCTGAAAAAAGATTTTACACACTGAAATTTTTGATGTACCTTTGCAACTTCATTTTAAAATAAAAAATTAAAAAAACATAGTATGGAAAATCAAGACAAAGCCGCTATCGAACAAAAAGTTATCGCCGTTATCAATCAACTCCGTCCCTATCTTCAAGGCGATGGCGGAGACATCGAATACATTGAACTCACCGATGAAATGGTGGTTAAAGTAAAATTGCAAGGCGCTTGTGGTAGCTGTCCTCACGCAAAAGCCACCCTCAAACAGGGCGTTGAAGCTACTTTAAAAAAGTATGTACCTGAAGTACAAGCAGTTGAAGACATTATTTTAGGTTTCTAATTTTTTGATTATGGGTTTAAAATGTGGAATCGTTGGTCTCACCAACTGCGGTAAGACCACCATGTTCAACTGTATTTCCAACACAAAAGCTGCCATCACCGACTTCGCCTACAGCACCAACAAATCCAACATCGGGGTTTGCAATGTGCCAGATGACCGCTTGGCCAACATCAACACGTTCATCGCTGCCGACAAACTGATTTACGCCACAGTGGACGTGGTGGACGTCCCCGGTTTGGCGAAAGGCGCCAGCCAAGGCGAAGGCATCGGCAACAGTTTCTTGGCCGACGTGCGCCAATGCGACGCGCTCATCCACGTTCTTCGCTGTTTCGACAATGCCAACCTCCCTCACGTGGAAGGCTCCGTTGACCCGGTTCGCGATATCGAAATCGTGGAATTTGAGCTGCAAGTCAAAGACTTGGAACAAATCGACCGCAAAATCCAAAAGGTTGAAAAAGCCGCCAAGGTGGGTGACAAAAATGCCAAGCGCGATTTGGACGTTTTGCTGAAATACAAACATCATCTGGAAAACTTCCAAAATGTTCGCACCTTGGAAACCACAGAAGATGAAAAAGCCGTGGTCGCCGACATGATGCTGCTAACCGACAAACCGGTGCTGTTCGTCTGCAATGTCAACGATGACGCACTCGAAAACAACCATTATGTGGACGCGGTCCGCGAGGCACTGAAGGACCAAAATTGCGAAATCCTCGTTATCGCCGGCAAACTCGAATCCGAAATCGCAGAACTGGAAGATGAAGCCGACAGAATGGCCTTCTTAGAAGATGTCGGACTGACAGAACCCGGAGTCAACAAAGTGATTCGCGCTGCTTATAAGTTGTTGAATCTCATTTCTTTCTTCACCGTTGGCGGCAAAGAAAACCGCGCGTGGACCATCCGCAAAGGCATGACTGCACCGCAAGCAGCCGGCGTCATCCACAGCGATTTGGAACGTGGCTTCATCCGCGCCGAAGTCATCAAATACAACGACCTCGTCGCCCTCGGCTCCGAACTGAAATGCAAAGAAGCCGGGAAACTCTCCGTTGAAGGGAAAAATTATATCGTGGAAGATGGCGACATCTTGCACATACGATTTAATGTATAATTTCTCTTTATGCCATGGAAAACAAACAACTACTCGAACTTTCAACCAAACTAACTCAAAAACAGCGTCTTGAGCAACGACAACTCATGCTCATGACGCTGTTGAATACTTCCATCGAGGAAATGGAAGATTTAATCAACAGCGAGGTGGAAAGCAATCCCGCTCTGGAAATAGAATCCGAAACAGAACCGGATTCCGAATCGGAAGACTTTTCCCCTGTGGAAGATAAGTCTGAAGATGAAGACTTTCCCCAGGACCTTTCTGCCGAAGAAGCCGAACAACTCCGCGACTCTGTTCGCGATGAGGACAATTACGACAGCAATGTCGACGATTGGGACGATTACGTCTATGCCAACTCATCTCCCGACGACAAAGAGTTTGAAAGACAAATTGCGGCTTATAACTCTTTTAGAGACAATGTCTTCCGGCAGATTGGTGAGATGAAGTTGTCGGATGAAGACAGGATGTTGGCTGAATACATCGTTGACTCGTTGCCAGAGCGTGGCTATTTCGACAGCGAAGACGCAGCCACAAAAGAGTGCAACTCCATCTCCAACCAATTCTTGTTTCGCGAAGGAATCCGCATCCCACAAGAGAAAGTGAAACAAATTCTGGTGGATGTGATTCAAAAGTTGGAACCCGCCGGCCTCGGAGCACGCAGTCTGCAAGAATGCCTCCTGTTGCAGTTGGACGCGCTGGCTCAACCCAAAAACCGCGAAACCATTTCCTTGGCTAAAAAAATCATTGCCAACCACTTTGAAAATTTTTCCAAAAAAAAATACAGCATCATTCTTAAAAAGGAAAAAATTTCCCAAGAAGAATTTGATGCTGCCGTTGCCATTATCACACGACTGAATCCCAGTCCCGCTGTCGGTACCGAAAGCAACCGCTATGTCACGCCAGACTTTGTCGTCACCCATGAAGATGGTGAAATCAAAGTGTCGATGAACACCCCCACTTTTCCCCGTCTGCGCGTGAACCGTGATTATGAAAAAATGTTGGAAAAAATGCGCAGATCTCGTGATAAAGAGACACTTGCATTTTTACGTAAAAATATAGAAAGGGCAAAATTGTTTATGGATGTTTTGCCGCAACGCAACATCACCATGTGCGCCGTGATGAACGAGATTGTTCTGCAACAGAAAGACTATTTTCTCACCGGCAACCGTAGTTTATTGAAACCGATGGTGTTGAAAAACATTGCGGAAAAACTGCAGATGGCGGAGTCTACTGTTTCAAGAGTCACCTCCAAACGATATGCAGTCACACCGTTTGGCACGATTTCGTTGAAAGAACTTTTCTCCGAAGCTGTCAACGGAGATACGAACTCCGCAGCCGCCATTCGCCAAGTTTTAAAGGAAATTATTGATAATGAAGATAAAAGCAGTCCTTATACAGATGAAAAGTTGGTGAATGTTTTGAAGGAAAAGGGGTATGAGATTTCTCGCCGCACGGTGGCGAAGTATCGCGAATCCATGAAGATTTTCCCAGCACACATGAGAAAAGAGAAATAGTATGGCATGGTTTCAAAGGACAGAATTGTTATTGGGGAAAGAGAGCCTCGCTCGGTTGCGGCGCGCTCACGTGCTGGTGGTCGGCCTCGGCGGCGTCGGTGCCTACACCGCTGAAAGTCTCTGCCGCGCCGGTATAGGCGAACTCACCCTTGTGGATGCCGACACCGTGGAAGAAACCAACCGCAACCGACAACTGCTGGCCCTCACCTCCACCGTCGGGCAACCCAAAACGGAAGTGCTCGCTGAACGCCTCCGCCTCATCAACCCCGACGTGAAACTCCACCTCATTCACGAATTTCTCCGCGACGAACGCACCATAGAAGTACTGCAACAATCTGATTACGACTATGTTGTGGATGCTATCGACTCGCTGTCTCCAAAAGTGTTTCTGATTTATCACGCTTTGCAGCGCAAACTCCGCGTGGTTTCGGCCATGGGAGCTGGCGGCAAAATGGACCCGGCCCAGGTGCAAGTCGCCGACATTTCCAAAACCTACCAATGCCGCTTGGCTCACACCGTCCGCAAACGCCTTCACAAAATGGAAATCTACAAAGGGTTCAAGGCGGTGTTTTCCCCTGAACCGGTGCGAGAGGGAAGCGTCTGCCTCGACGCCGACCCCGAAATCAACAAACTCTCCACCGTCGGCACCATCTCCTATATGCCCGCCATCTTCGGCCTCGTCGCCTCCTCCGTTGTCATCAGAGATTTGGTGGAGTAATCCACCTTTTTTATAAATTATTCACTTATGAAGAAAATTATCACATTTTCATTGTTCATCTCTTTAATAATCAATATGTTGAATGCAGAACCGGTGGACACACTCACCGCCCGCCGCGCCGCCGCCAACTTCCTGGCTCAACATCAAACCGCAACTCCCGTCCGTGGCAGCGAACAATTCCAACTCGCTGATGTACTGACAGACTCGCAAAATTTACCCTGCGTGTACGTCTTCAACCACCCAAACGGCGGATTCGTTGTTATGGCCGCCGACGATTGCGTGCTGCCCGTACTCGGTTACAGTACCGACGGACATTACGATCCCGCTGACGTTCCAGCCAACATGACAGCATGGCTGCTTACCTACCGCGATGCCGTGAGTGAGATAGCCGCCGACAACCGTCGCCAGCACAACCTCCACCCAACAATGGCCACACAGTGGCAGACTTTGTTGGAAAACACACCAACTGTCCATCTCCGCGAGGTGGTGGTTGAACCGCTGTTGGTTACCACTTGGGGACAACAACCCTATTACAATGCCCTCTGTCCAACAGGAGAAGGCGGGCGCGCCATCACGGGTTGTGTGGCCACCGCCATGGGACAAATCATGCGGTACTGGCAGCACCCGGCCCAGGGCCATGGCTCGCACACGCACGTTTGCAACTACGGCGCTTACGAAGGTTATGAGGACTACGGAACTTTGTATGTTGATTATTCTGCCGCCACTTACGACTATTCACTGATGCCGGCCGCACTTTCCGGCACCTCCCCGATGGCACAGGTGAATGAAGTTGCTAAATTGCTGTATCACTGCGGAGTGAGCGTGAACATGATGTATAGTACCGACGGAAGCGGTGCTAACAGCGAAGACGTTCCCGGAGCTATGCGCAAATATTTCGGCTACTCTTGCGACAATTTCAGCTACAAAAACGGTGAATCTTCTTGGATCAATTTGCTGAAAGCCAGCCTCGACCAAGGGCGGCCCGTCTACTACAGCGGTTCGGGCGACGACGGCGGACACGCCTTTGTTTGTGATGGATATGATGAAGATAACTACTTCCATTTCAACTGGGGGTGGCGCGGAAGTTGTGACGCATACTTCGCCGTTTCCAACTTGAATCCCTCAACTTATGTTTTCAATACCTACCAAGGGGCCATCTTCAACTTGCGCCCCGACCCCTGCTATCCTTACGAAGAAATATCCATTTCCGGCAATCCGGTGATGGCAGATGCCACAAGCAGTGTTACACTCGAAGCCCCCGAAGGACAGAGCTATCATTGGAGCAACAATGCTACTACACAGACAATTACGGTATCTCCTACCGTACCCAAACTGTACTCTGTCACTGTAACCGACAGCGAAGGATGCCATCTTGTAGCATCTCAGTGGGTGTCTTTTGCCGACGGCTGCGAACTCACATTCTTCATGCACGATAGTTTCGGCGACAGCTGGCAAGGCAATGCCATCCAGATTTTCAACCATGTGCAAAAAATTGCAGAAATCACTTTGGAGGACGGGGCTTACGACACGCTGGTCGTTCCGGTGATTTCTGGTCCTTTGGCTTTAAAATGGAAAAATGGCAGTTTCCCTGAAGAATGTTCTTTTGAAGTGACAGGCAACTGTTTCCACTATGCGTGGGAGACGGGGCCGACGGGTGTCTTCTTGGAAACGGAAATGTTTTGCGGTGAAATTTCCACGGAATTCAGCGCCGTTTGCACGGAAAGCAGTTATGAGTGGAATGGTGAAACATACACACAATCAGGAGATTACACACAGACTTTTACCAATGTTGCCGGTTGCGACAGTACTGTCACCCTGCATCTGACCTTCGATGTGGGAGTGGATGAAGCGGGCGAGCTACGGAGTATTCAGGTGTGGCCGAATCCGACGAGCGGAGTGGTCAACATTGACTTTGGCGCACGCACCGGCATTTGCGAAGTGGCCGTTTTTGACGTGTGTGGGAAGCAAGTATTAAGTGCCCAAGGAGCAACTACTCAGATAGATTTGTCTCCACTCGCGGCGGGAATTTACGTGTTGAAATTCTTCCACGATGGGAATTTCATCGGGAGTACGAAAGTGTTGCGCGAAATGTAAATCTCCGCGCTCAACCCACTACCGTCTACTTCTTAAAGAATTTTTTCACCGATTCCCCCTCCATCGTACTCACCTTCACCATATATAATCCCGTGGGCAAATCAGCAACATTGATTTGCAAGTGACTATCAGCTGTTGACTGTTTCTTAACCATCTGTCCCATAGTATTATAAATCGTCATTTCGGTGATGGGGCACTCGCTGGAAATATTTAACACAGAACTTGCCGGATTGGGGAATATTTGTATGGAAGTCTGCATGTTTTCAACAATAGAAGTTGTTCCTTCATAGTCGAAAGCAAAACCACCCGCATTGTTCCATTCATCGGTTTCAAAAATGAAATAAAGCTCCCTTTGTTCAAAGAAAATCGTGGTGTCGGGCATCGTTCCCGTATAACTGACCAACCAATTGTTTTGCGAAGGATCTTTGTGGAAAACATGTAAAAAGTCATGTCCTTCCTCTAAATCAAATTCTGTAAAATGCAGATTTACAGATGGAAATCCCGTTGCTTTCAGCTTGAAAGCACAAAAAGTAAGCGGAGCGTAATCCTCGTCGCCGCTGCCATCTTCAAAATGACCGGTACCCGTATTTAAATAAGTATAACTTTCACAAAAAGAAGTCATAATCGACTGATAACTAGCGCGAAATCCGAGATTTGGCTGCGGGTCGTGTGTGATGAAAACGAGAGTAATAGCGTCTGTTTGACGGTATATCGTAGAATGATTGCTGTCATTTGTGATAATTATCGGAGCTTCATTTTCAGAAGTCACCATCAAGGTGTCTCCCTCCGCGATGTCAAAATTCAAATAAAGCGCGATGTTGGTAAGATTGAAAACATCGGGTTCAATATGCCAGGTGTAGCGCATATTGGCCGCGTAGGGAAGATGAGGCAAACTGCCATCAGTAAACGAACCAGCGGGCGAAGTAAGCGTCATTTCTCCTACAAGTGGTTGTGGCTCAGGATATTGGTAAAGATTTGTATCGGGATAGGCATCCGCAACGATTTCTTGCAACAAATTAAAATGACTGCTGCCGACATTCAACGCAGAAGTATAGAAATATCCGTCACTGGAACCCTCCCAGCCAAAATTAAAATGATAATAGTTGGAACTGTCAACAACCCTCAGCCCGTCGCAAACAAACCCGTGTCCGTCAATATCCGGAACACTCCATCCAGCATAATACAACGGGATTTTTCTCTCCAAATGAGTAACCAACAAACTGTCCCAGTCCATGTCGGTGGAATCACGGAAAATGGAGCGGGCAATCGGCGCATATTTGAAGTGCTCGCGCAACACTCGCCCCGCACTGTGATTGTGAACGCCAGAGCCATTCGGACCATAGTCCATGTCCATTCCGATACCACAATCGGAAATAAGTTTCGAAATCGCAGTATTGATGGTGCTGGGATTATCGCACATGGCAGAATAGTCATAAGTTGCTGATTCATAGTCAGCAGAAAGTTCTCCGTAAGTCGGATGCGAATAGGTGAAAGTACCCACCCCGCTCGTCGGGTAACGGAAATAGTACATGATTTGCCCAAGGGCTGTAGCCACACAGCCAGTAACGCATCGGCCATTCGGACCAGCGAAGTCTTGTGGACAGTAATAGTTGTAGGGTTCTTCCTGTCCCCAACGCGACTGCAATAAGGGTTCAATGACAACGCCATCGCGCATGGGGGCGCGAGAGTTGAGAAGTTTTTCCCACGCGGGATGAACATCGGCTGCGACGGGCGTGGAAAGTTTCATCTCCGCAATCTGGGCGGCATAGCTGTCAAACCACATTTGGGCGGGCGGCACCACAGTGCTTCCATCGTAAGTCCCTTGGTCAGAAAAGGCCAAGATGGGCGGCGTACGCTTGTCTCCAGAAACAACAACGTAGCCATTGGGAGAA
Organism: Bacteroidales bacterium; assembly: GCA_024400785.1. Taxonomy (GTDB): domain Bacteria; phylum Bacteroidota; class Bacteroidia; order Bacteroidales; family WCHB1-69; genus UBA1756. The sequence goes on along the minus strand of JAKSME010000043.1, from coordinate 3,243 downwards.
TTGAAGACATAGAGGGCAACGTCGCCATTGCGGGAGACCGTTGTGGCGCTGCGGGTGAGCGTTGTTCCTTGAAGTTGAAAGAAGGCAGCGGCGGCAGAACGCGCTTCGTCGGGAGTGACATTTTGTGCCGTAATCGGGAAAAAGGTGGCGACGAGAGCCAACAGGAAAAAAATTCGTTTCATCTGGTTGATTTTTGCGCGGCAAAGATACTTCAATCCGCGAAATCAGCAGTATGAAATTTCAATATTTTCGCAAATCCTTGTCACTTTTTCACGCTTACTCACTTTTTAAGCATAATAGATTATTTCTGCCAAACTCTTTAACCGTTTTCACCCTTCCACTTTTCATCTAAAAAAAAGATGATGACTTCCGTCACCCTCATTTTTCTTATTATTCAGCCGGCTTCAACGCCTTCGAATTGATATCTTTCAAAATTACATCGATAAAATCAGCCAACGAGGAAGCTCCCTTGTCGCCTGCCGTTCGGTTCCAAACCGAAACGACCCCTTCATCAACCTCTTTCTGTCCCACCAACAAAGCGTATGGCAGACGGTCAACACGCGCTTCACGCAACTTGTAACCGATTTTTTCTGAACGGGTATCTACCGTAACGCGGATTCCGGCCTGTGCCAGCTTGGCACGAACTTGTTCCGCATAGTCGTGGAATTTTTCGGAAATGGGAAGAATTCTTACCTGCTCCGGACACAACCAGGTCGGGAATTTACCTTCGTACTTCTCAATCAACCAAGCCAGCGTTCTCTCATAGCAACCCATGCTGGTTCTGTGAATGATGTAGGGACGAACCTTCTGGCCTTCAGAGTCAATGTAATACATATCAAACTGCTCTGCCAACATGGCATCCCACTGAACGGTAATCATCGTATCTTCCTTGCCATAAACATTCTTGGCATTGATGTCGACCTTAGGACCGTAGAAAGCGGCTTCGCCTACATCTTCCGTGAACTTGATATTGAGTTCGGTTAAAATGTTACGAATGTGCTGTTCGGTTTCTTCCCAAACTTCAGGGGTGCCGATGTACTTGGTGGTGTTGGTAGGATCCCACTTTGACAAATGATAAGTGACATCGCCTTCCAAACCGAGAACGGTCAGACAATGTTTGGCCAAGGCCAAACAGCCCTTAAACTCTTCTACCATCTGGTCGGGACGAACAATCAAGTGTCCTTCGGTAATCGTAAACTGACGAACGCGGGTAAGACCGTGCATTTCTCCAGAGTCTTCGTTACGGAACAGCGTTGAAGTTTCGCTATAGCGTTTCGGAAGGTCGCGATAGGACTTCTGAGAAGCTTTGTAAACGTAATATTGGAAAGGACAAGTCATCGGACGGAGAGCAAACACTTCGTCATCCTTGCTTTCATCACCCATAACAAACATGCCATCTTTGTAGTGGTCCCAGTGACCGGAAATCTTATAGAGGTCGCTCTTGGCCATCAAAGGCGTTTTCGTGCGGGTATAGCCCCATTCGTTATCTTCGAGATCCTCAATCCAACGCTGCAAAGTCTGTATGATTTTCGCGCCCTTAGGCATCATCAACGGCAAACCTTGGCCAATCACGTCAACCGTGGTAAAGAGTTCCATCTCGCGGCCCAACTTGTTGTGGTCACGATTTTTGATGCTTTCCAAATATTGCAAATGAGCTTCCAAATCTTCTTTGGAGAAGAAAGCGACACCGAAGATACGGAAAAGCGATTTGTTGTTTCTGTCGCCTCTCCAATAAGTAGCTGAAGAAGAAATCAATTTAAAACCCTTAATCAAACGGGTATTCAGCAAGTGGGGGCCGGTGCAGAGGTCGATGTAGTCGTCCTGCGCGTATGTAGTGATGCGTTCGCCCTCGGGAACGGCGTCAAGCAATTCAAGTTTGTAAGGTTCGTTCTTTTCAGTGAAAATCTGACGTGCTTCCTCGCGGGAAACAATCTTGCGTTCCAAACGGGTGGCCTTCTTAATAATGCTTTTCATCTCCTTCTCAATGGCATCCAAGTCTGCACGACTAAAAGGCTGCTCGCAGTCGAAATCATAGAAGAAACCCCTGTCGGTAGAAGGCCCGATGGTGAGTTTTGCATCGGGATAAAGATGCTTGACCGCTTCTGCCATGATATGGGCCGTGGTGTGGCGCAAAATCGGCAAAGACTCCGGAGCATCTTTGTCCAATAATTCAATTTCACAATCCTCACTCATAACATCACGCAGATCCACAACCTTGCCACCGATTTTAGCGGCACAGAAAGAGTTCAAAATTTCGGGATTTGCTTTGAGAATTAAATCAATAATTGAACAAGGTTCATCGAAAGACACCTGTCCAATTCCTTTTAATGTAGCTATCATTTTTTTGTGTTTTAATATTCAATTTTAAGGCGGCAAAATTACAAATAATATTTCGTATTTGCCCACCGATAATGTACGGCTTTTGGAATTTTATTGTAATAAAAAAGGGCCTCTCTCGAGGCCCTTTGGTTAATTATCTCGGGAGGAATTATCTCTGAGAAATGCTAACTTTGTAGTTGCGTACCATGGCATTGGTGGTAACTCTTACCACGTAGATGCCGTTAGCAGCGTTGACATTGATAACGGTCGGGTTGCTCTGAGCAGCGCCATTGTAAACCATGCGGCCATTGATGTCAAATACCTGAACATTGTTGATTTGTTCGTTGCTGTTGTTTACAACATAGATATCGCTACCCTGACTGTAAACATTCATTGCGCCGAGATCAATGTCTTGGATACCGATATGGGCGGTATCTTCAGCACCTTCGGTACGGAAGCTTTGTTGTGCGGTCCAGTTGCTTTCTGCAACGTCAGCAACACATACTGATTTAACATTCCATACATATTCGGCATTTTCTTCCAAACCACTCAGTTCATAGAAGTTGTCGGTGATGTTCGGAACAACGGTGTAAACTGTGTCAGAAGCAAGTTTATAACGAACAGTGTAGGAAGTGACATTCATGTCAGTCCAGTTCAAAGTAGCAGTGACATTGGAAATCGGGTCAGTCCAAGCGTAGGTCGGAACTGCGCATTCGCCTTCGGTGAAGATAACTTCGATGGTGTGGTTTTCAGTGACATTAGCAAAGGTGTAAGTCGGAACTGCGCCAACACTTTGACCATCAATTACACTATTGTCAATTTCTACACCAACACTACGTTTATCTTTAATTTCAGAAAAGGCCATAGTTGTACCGAGAACGTTGCCTGCGCCTTGTCCAATATCAAGCTTAGCATCAACAACAC
>JAKSME010000042.1 GCA_024400785.1 Bacteroidales bacterium | reverse complement strand
CGATATTCTTCAACGATGGCTTTCACATCGGCGGGGGTCAAACGGCCGTAAACCTTGTCGCCAACCATGGCAACCGGAGCCAGACCGCAAGCGCCAACGCAACGGAGGGTGTTCAGTGAGAACGTACCCGTTGCATCGGTTTCACCCGACTTGATGCCGAGCTGGCGTTCGAATTCTTCGAGCACCTTTTCAGCACCACGCACATAGCAAGCAGTACCCAAGCATACGGAAACGGCATATTTGCCCTTCGGAGTCATCGTAAAGAAGGCGTAGAAGGTAACAACACCGTAAACCTTTGATGCAGGAATATGCAGGCATTCAGCGATAACTTGTTGAACTTCAACAGGAAGATAACCAATCTTGCCCTGAACCTGGTGCAAAACATTGATCAGGTTGCAAGGATCGTTGTTGAATGAATTGCAAATCTCAACGATTTGATCTTTTAATTGTTTTTGTATTTTCATGATTCAATATTTGCTTTTAGGTGATTATTCTTCGTCCACGCGGGTTTTCTTGTCGAAATAAATCGTGTGCAATTGTTCGTGTGACAAATGTCCGCACGGTTCTTTGTAGTATTCTTTGTAGATAGCCTGGATTGACGGGTTTTCGTGAGATTTACGGATCGGGAGTTCGCGGTCAGCACGGTAGGTAGCTTCCCAACGAGCTTTGATGATGCTTGAATCTCCGTGATGATAGGGCTGACCAGCGCCGTCGATACAGCCGCCGGGGCAAGCCATAACTTCGATAGCGTGATATTTGCATTCACCCTTTTCAATGAGTTCGAGCATCTTGCGAGCGTTACCCAAACCATAAACAACAGCGAGGTTGAGTTTGAGGCCGTCGATGTCAACAACTGCTTCGCGCACGCCTTCCAAACCGCGGAGTTCTTCGAAGTCGATCTTCGGAAGAGTCTTGCCGGTGAGGACTTCGTAAGCGGTACGAACAGCAGCTTCCATAACACCGCCAGTAGCGCCGAAGATAACAGCAGCACCGGTAGATTCGCCGAGCGGGCTGTCGAATTCGATGGGTTCGAGGGTGTTGAAGTCGATGTTGAACATCTTGATCAAGCGAGCCAATTCGCGGGTTGAGATGGAATAGTCAACATCCGGATTGCCGTTTTTCTTGAATTCTTCACGACCGGTTTCGTATTTCTTAGCCAAGCAGGGCATTACGGAAACGCAAACCATATCTTCGCGTTTGCAGTTGATCTTTTCTGCGAAGTAGTTCTTGGCTACTGCGCCGAACATCTGCTGCGGAGATTTTGCTGATGAAGGATATTCACGCAACTGCGGGAAATGTTTTTCATAGAAGTTAACCCAAGCGGGGCAGCAAGAGGTCATCAACGGAATCTTAACGTCCTTGTCGCCGGCCAGGAATTTCTTCAAACGGCCGATGAGCTCGGTACCTTCTTCCATGATGGTCAAGTCAGCTGACCAGTCGGTATCGAATACATAGTCGAAGCCGATGGCTTTGAGAGCAGCTGCGAGCTTGCCGGTAACGATTTCGCCGGGTTTCATGCCGAATTCTTCGCCGAGGGCAACACGAACAGCGGGAGCCACCTGAACGACGGTTTTCTTGTTCGGGTCTGCGAGGTCGCGGAGAACTTGGTAATTGTTGTCAACTTCGGTCAAAGCGCCGACGGGGCAAACTGCAACGCACTGGCCGCAGAATACGCACGGTGATTCGGTGAGGGTGTTGCCGAAAGCGGTGGAAACAACTGCCGGGAAGCCACGTTCGATAGCGGAGAGTGCGCCAACGGTCTGAACCTTGTTACACATTTCTTCGCAACGACGGCACATCACGCACTTGTTCATGTCGCGGATGATGGAGGGAGAAACCTCAACCTTGTATTCTGACTGAACATGATTGCCACCAACGTAGGGATTTTCGCGAACGCCGAAGCGGATGGCGAGGTCTTGCAATTCGCAAGAACCGCATTTTGAGCAGTTCAAGCAATCTGCCGGGTGGTCGGAAAGGATGAGTTCGAGGACGGTTTTGCGGGCATTGAGAACGCGCGGGCTGTTGGTATAGACAACCATGTCGGGCATGCATTCGGTAACGCAGGCGGGAGCGAGGGTTCTACGGCCGGGAACTTCGACAACGCAAATACGGCATCCGCCGGGACGGTTGTGGAAATTCAAACCTTCCAATTCGAAATGGCACAAAGTGGGGATTTCGATTCCTAATTGTTGAGCTGCTTTCAAGATGGTGGTACCTTTTGCAACTTCAACGGTTCTATTATCTATGGTAACTTTAATTTTATCCATTATATATTGTCTTAAAATTATTGAATACTGATTGCGTTAAATTTGCAAGTGTCGATACAGGTACCGCACTTGATACAGGCAGCTTGGTCGATTTCGTGCGGGTTCTTGACGGTGCCGTGGATAGCGCCAACCGGGCATTTTCTTGCGCAAGCGGTACAGCCCTTACACTTGTCAGGATCGATGACATATTTCTTGAGTGCCTTGCACTGACCAGCGGGACATTTCTTGTCAACAACGTGGGCAACGTATTCATCCCAGAAGTTGTCGATGGTAGAAAGAACCGGGTTCGGTGAGGTCTGACCTAAGCCGCAGAGTGCGCTGTCTTTGATGACTTTGGCGAGGTTGCGCAAAGTGTCGAGATCTTCCATGGTGCCTTGGCCTTTGGTGATCTTGTCGAGAATTTCGCACATTCTCTTGTTACCGATACGGCAGGGTGAGCACTTACCGCAGGATTCTTCAACGGTGAAGTCGAGGTAGAACTTGGCAACAGAAACCATACAGCTGGTTTCGTCCATAACGATCATACCGCCAGAGCCCATCATTGAACCAGCAGCCACGAGGTTTTCGTAATCGATCGGGGTGTCGAGGAACTTCTCGGTCAAGCAGCCGCCTGAAGGACCACCGGTCTGAACAGCTTTGAACTGTTTGCCGCCCTTGATACCGCCACCGATTTCGTAAATGATTTCACGAAGGGTGATGCCCATAGGAACTTCGATCAAACCTACGTTGTTGATTTGGCCAGCCAATGCAAATACTTTCGTACCTTTTGACTTTTCGGTACCGATGGATGAGAACCATTCCCAACCCTTGTTGATGATAACCGGGATGTTGGCGAGGGTTTCAACGTTGTTTACGTTAGAGGGTTTCTTCATGAAGCCTTCGACTGCCGGGAACGGGGGTTTGAAGGTGGGTTCGCCACGCTGACCTTCCATGGAGTGGATCAAAGCGGTTTCCTCACCGCAAACGAATGCGCCAGCACCGTAGCGGAGTTCGATGTCGAAATCGAAGTCGGTGCCGAAGATGTTCTTACCGAGGAGGCCGTATTCGCGGGCCTGGCCGATAGCGACCTGCAAGCGGTGGATAGCGAGCGGGTATTCAGCACGGATGTAAATCAAACCCTTGGTTGCGCCGATACAGAAACCGCCGATAGCCATAGCTTCGATGATGCTGTGCGGGTCGCCTTCGAGGATGGAACGGTCCATAAATGCGCCCGGGTCACCTTCGTCGGCGTTACAAATCATATATTTCTGGTCTGCCTTGTTGGGACGGCAGAGACCCCATTTCACGCCGGTGGGGAAGCCAGCGCCGCCACGACCGCGGAGACCTGATTTCTTGATGTCTTCGATGGTAGCTTCGGGATCGTTCTGTTCGAGAACGGAAGCGAGAGCTTTGTAACCGTCGCGTGCGATATATTCATCGATGTTTTCAGGATTGATGAAACCGCAGTTACGCAAAGCGATACGCATCTGTTTCTTGTAGAAACCCATATGCTTGGAGTCGCTCTTGTGTTCTTGGGTTTTGGGATCCAAATAGAGCAAGCGTTCTACTTTTCTACCCTTGATGATGTGCTCGTCGATGATTTCGCGGCAATCTTCAGGTTTTACCTGGGTGTAGAAAGTGTTGTCGGGCAACATCTTAACGATGGGGCCTTTTTCGCAGAAGCCGAAGCAACCGGTACCTACGATCTGAACGTCATTCTCTAAGTTTTTCTCCTTGAGGAGCTGTTCGAAATTCTCTTTAATCTTGGCGCTCTGGGAAGCGTGGCAACCCGTACCGCCGCAAATCAAGATATGGTATTTGTAATTAGCCATTCTGTTATTGTTTTTATTGGTTATTTATCAATTTTTTCATAGTTGACGGGGATGACGCCATCCAGCATTTCATTGCCGGCAAGGTATTTTTCAACCAGCTCGGTAGCCTTGGCAGGAGTGATGTAACCGAAAACGACAGGATCCTGACCAGGTTTTTTCACTTCTACGGTAGGTTCTGCATAGCAATAGCCCATGCAACCGGTTTGGGTAACGACTACAGGCAGCTTGCGATTGTTGCTTTCGTTGATGATGGTTTCCATCACCTGCTTTGCGCCGGAAGCAATACCACAGGTAGCCATAGCGACCTTGACCTGGATCATGTTGTCAACGTTGTCGCCCATTTCGCGCAACTGTAAGGTGGATTGAAGCTCTTCTCTTTTTTTCTTCAAATCCGCTAATGATTTGATTTTTTCCATAGTTACCTTGTTTTTGTTTGTACTATAATATGGTTTTTTATTTTTCTCAAAAAACGCGGCAAAGGTACTAAATTAAATGATATGAAAAGGGGATTGTTGAAAAAATTTTCCCTCATTTTAGGGACTTGATTGACCAGGGAGAAAATCTTGGAAAATTATAGAAAAATTACTAATTTAATTGTATTTTTGCACCTTCATTTTTGAAAACAATTTTTAAGATCTTAAAAAAATAAAATCAATGGTAATCAAAGACGATTTCACAACCAGACACAACGGTCCTTCCTGCGAAGAGGCCAAGAAAATGCTACAGACCATCGGAGTGAAGACGATGGACGAATTGATTGAAAAAACGGTTCCGGCCGCCATCCGTCTGCCGAAGCCGCTTGACCTTCCCGAAGGGATGCAAGAAGGTGAATATTTGAACCTCATCAATGCCAAGATGGCCAAGAACAAGATGTACCGTTCTTTCATCGGCATGGGGCATTACAACACCTACACCCCCGCGGTGATTTTGCGCAACATCTTCGAAAACCCCGGTTGGTACACCGCTTACACCCCCTATCAGGCTGAAATTTCACAAGGTCGTATCGAGGCGCTCCTCAACTATCAGACCATGATCAGTTCACTCACCGCCATGCCGATGGCCAACGCTTCCATGTTGGACGAAGCCACCGCCGCCGGTGAAATGATGCTGATGTTCTTCCGCAGTCGTTCCCGCGAACAGCAGAAAAACGGCGTTTGCAAGTATTTCGTTTCCGAAGACGTTTTCGAACATGTCATCGGCGTTATGCAGACCAATGCAGCCCCTCACGGCCTCGAAATCGTTATCGGAAATGCCGCCGAAATCGAACTCGACGACACCTTCTTCGGTGCCATGATTCAATATCCGAACCAGCACGGTGAAATCCACGACTTCGCCGCTTTCACCGCTAAATGCCACGAACTCAACATCTTCGTTGGTGTCGCTACCGACCTCTACGCGCTCACACTTCTCACACCTCCCGGTGAATGGGGCGCTGACTGCGTAACCGGTTCCACCCAGCGCTTCGGCATCCCGATGGGCTACGGTTCACCCGCTGCGGGTTTTTATGCCTGCACCAAGGACTTCCAGCGCCAGATGCCCGGCCGCATCATCGGCATCTCCGTCGATGCAGAAGGCAACCGCGCCGTCCGTATGGCCCTCCAAACCCGCGAACAGCACATCAAACGCGAAAGAGCCACTTCCAACATCTGCACCGCTTCCGCACTCACTGCCATCATGGCCGGCTTCTATGCCATGTGGCACGGTCCGAAAGGTCTGAAGGACAAAGCCACCAAGATGCACATCCTCGCCGGCGTCCTCGCTGACGAAGCCAAAAAATACGGATACAAACCCACCGACAACTTCTTTGACACCGTCTGCCTCGGCACCCCCGACAAAGTTTCCGGCGCCGACGTGCGCAAAGTCGCCCTCGAAAACAAAACCAACTTCCAATATTGGAACGACTGTCCCAACTGCGTGACCATCTCCCTCGATGAGACCACCACACTCGAAGACGTCAACAACATCCTTGCCATCTTGGCCAAGGCCGCCGGGAAAGACTTCACTCCTTTCGTTTGCAACGGCAACTGCGATGTCACCCGCCACATTCCCGCTCAGTTGATGCGCACCTCCGAATTTCTCACCCAAGGCATCTTCCACAAATATCATTCAGAAACTGAAATGATGCGTTATATGAAGATGCTGGAAGTCAAAGATTTGTCGCTGAACCGCGCAATGATTCCGCTGGGAAGCTGCACCATGAAGTTGAATGCCGCAGCCGAAATGCTCCCGCTCAGCTGGGCTGCTACCTGCAACATCCACCCGTTTGCCCCCGCCGACCAGACCGAAGGTTATCGCGAAATGATTGACGAAATGAGCCAATGGCTCTGCACCATCACCGGTTTCAAGGCCATGTCATTCCAACCCAACTCCGGAGCTGCCGGCGAATATGCCGGTTTGACCGTCATCCGCAACTACCTGCGCCACATCGGTCAGGGCCACCGCAACATCTGCTTGATTCCTGCATCCGCACACGGCACCAACCCCGCATCTTCCGCCAAAGCCGGCTTCCAGGTTTGCGTAGTGAAATCCACCGAAGACGGTGAAATCGACGTGAACGACTTGCGCGAAAAGGCAGAAGCCAACCGCGACAACCTCGCCTGCTTGATGATTACCTATCCGTCAACCCACGGTGTCTTCGAAGAAGCCGTTCTCGACATCATCAAGATTGTCCACGAAAATGGTGGTCAGGTTTATATGGACGGTGCCAACATGAACGCACAGGTCGGTTTGACCTCCCCCGGCACGATGGGCGCCGACGTTTGCCACCTCAACCTGCACAAAACCTTTGCCATGCCTCACGGCGGTGGCGGTCCCGGCGTAGGTACCATTTGCGTGGCAGCCCACCTCGCTGACTTTCTGCCGAACCACGCCATTGCCACCGTTGGCGGCAAAAACGGCAGCCAGGTTTCGGCATCGCCTTACGGCAGCGCATACTTGTTGCCCATCACATACGGCTATCTCAAGATGCTGGGCGGTGAAGGTTTGAAACACGTTACCGAATGTGCGATTTTGAATGCCAACTACATCCGCGCAAGATTGCAGAACGACTATAAGATTCTCTATACCGGCAAGAACGGAATGTGCGCTCACGAAATGATTTTGGACTGCAACGAGTTCGAAAAGAGCTGCGGCGTACAGGTTGGCGACATTGCCAAACGTTTGATGGACTACGGTTTCCACGCTCCGACCGTAGCATTCCCGGTACACGGCACTTTGATGGTGGAACCCACCGAAAGCGAACCGCTGAGCGAGCTCGACCGCTTCTGCGACGCGATGATTTCGATTCGCAACGAAATCCGTGAAATCGAAGCCGGCAAGGCCGACAGAACCAACAACGTCATCAAGCGTGCTCCGCACACGATGGGCGTGGTTTGCGCCGACACTTGGGACAGACCATACACCCGTCAGCAGGCCGCCTTCCCGATGGCTCACGAAGACAAATACTGGCCGACAGTCAGTAAAATCGACGATGCCTTTGGCGACAGAAATCTGGTTTGCGTAATTGAGAAATAAGGACGCTTCATTGCGATACAACGCGCCCCGACAGGATTTTTCTTGCCGGGGCGTTTTTTAATGCTCAATGCACAATGGTCAATGCATAATGTGCAATGCACAATGCATAATGTGCAATGCACATTATGCATAATGGGCAATGCATAATGGGCAATGCATAATGGGCAATGCACAATGCACAATGCGTGACACATTCAAAAATTTCCTTGATAATTTCCTTGTAATTTCCTCCGTATTTCCTCTTCCCCGCCAACGGCGGAACTTTAGCGCCTGCGGACTTTTCAAAATCGTGGCCAACATATACAGTCCCTTTTCGGTGAAGGCCTTAAGGTTAACCGAAGAGTGCTTCTTTGAATTGAACCGGTCAAAATTTTTGACCAGTTCATTTTGTTCATCATCATTCAAAGCGAAGATATATCCCTCAGGAAATTTTTCGGGATTATTCCTTACCGCTTGATTGATTTCTTTGGTTTGGACGCCGTACAATTCGGCCACATCGCAGTCCAGAATCACCTGCTGTTGGCGCAAGGTAATGATTTTTCCTTCTACTTTTGACAAAATTAAATCATTCATTTTCAATAATTTAGTTTAATTAGTACTATATTCCGACCTTTCTATAAGCCAATACAAATATACTACATTCCGAGGGCGAAAACAAGGGTTTCCGTGCGGTGCGATTTTTCGCTATTTTGCATAATGAAAAATCAGATAAAACAGCATTTTCCGCCCAAGAAACGACAATTTCGGAGCAGAAAATGACAGAAGTGGCTGGTTGATAAGTTGTTGAAAAGTTTTTTCGTTTCGAGAACGACGAGAAAACCAAGAACTTTTTGACTTTCGACTTAAAAATTTCCTTGATGATTTCCTTGCAATTTCCTCCGTATTTCCTCTTCCCCGCCAACGGCGGAACTTTAGTGCCTATTCCTCCTCTCGCTTGATTGTATGTTTCAATTTGAACATAGCGAAATTGAGTTCGAGGGAGGTTTCGCTGCTTTTCACCGGCATATTTTGCGTGATGAGGTCGTCGAGCACATCGCTGCAATGCTGAAGGAGCGATTTCTGTTCGCTCTGTTCGTGCGCTGATGGAATGAGAGCAACTGTGCGAGCGAGTTCGCGCAATTTGGCAAACGTTTCCACGATGGCCAGTGTGGTCTGTACCGCCTGCGGACTTTTCAAAATCGTGGCCAACATATACAGTCCTTTTTCGGTGAAGGCCTTGGGCAAGTATTTTGTATGCGCCCCACGACCAGTATTCTTTAAGGTCAAAATTTTTGACCTTAAAGAATGGTTTTCGTCCTCATTGAGTTCAAAAACATATCCCTCAGGAAATTTTTCGGGATTATTCCTTACCGCTTGATTGATTTCTTTGGTTTGGACGCCGTACAATTCGGCCACATCGCAGTCCAGAATCACCTGCTGTTGGCGCAAGGTAATGATTTTTCCTTCTACTTTTGACAAAATTAAATCATTCATTTTCAATAATTTAGTTTAATTAGTACTATATTCCGACCTTTCTATAAGCCAATACAAATATACTACATTCCGAGGGCGAAAACAAGGGTTTCCGTGCGGTGCGATTTTTCGCTATTTTGCATAATGAAAAATCAGATAAAACAGCATTTTCCGCCCAAGAAACGACAATTTCGGAGCGGAAAATGACAGAAGGGGCTGGTTGATAAGTTGTTGAAAAAAATTTTTTTGAGAGGGAGGTCAATTATATGGGAAATTCATAGTACCTTTGCGAACTCGTTTAACTAAATATCCGCTTATGAAAGCTCCCCTTACTGCCAACTCAGAACCCGTGGGTTCGGAAATCATCCCCATTGAAAATAGAATTTTTACTCTCCGTGGCCAGCAGGTTTTGCTCGACCGTGATTTGGCTGCGCTGTATGGCGTTGAAACAAAAGTGCTTAACCAGGCGGTGAAACGGAATTCAGAGCGATTTCCTGAACGATTTATGTTTCAAATCACAAAAGAAGAATACGACGAATGCAAAATGCTTCTGAAAAATCCGTCAATGAACTTGAAGTCACAAATTGTGACTTCAAGTTTGCACGGTGGTGACCGAAAACTCCCCTATGCCTGTACAGAACAAGGTGTTGCGATGTTGTCGTCCGTTTTGAAAAGCGAGACAGCCATCCGCATGAGCATCCTTATTATGGATGCTTTCGTTGCTATGCGACAATTACTTTCCATCAATGCACAACTGTATCAAAGAATGGCGACGATGGAGGAAAAACAACAACGAACGGACCTGAAGGTTTCGGAAATCCTAACGAAATTGGAGAATAGCAGAGAGGGGCCCAAGCAAGGCGTTTTCTTCCAAGGGCAGATTTTCGATGCCTACCAGTTCGTTTCCGACCTCGTCCGCAGCGCGAAAACGTCCATCATTCTAATTGACAACTATGTGAACGACAGCGTGTTGACTCTTCTCGACAAAAGAGCGGAAAATGTTACGGCCACCGTCGGAGTGAATAAAATCTCGCCTGGTTTGCAGCTGGATTTGAAACGGCACAACGAACAATATCCGCCCATCGAGGTCCGCGAAATCTCCGCCGTCCACGACCGTTTCCTGCTTCTCGACAACGAACGGCTCTACACCTTCGGCGCATCTTTTAAGGACTTGGAAAAGAAGCTGTTCTGCTTTTCGCTGTTGGAAAGCGGCGAGGTGATTCGGCTGATTGGGGAGTTGCTGCGCTGTTGATTTCGTTTGGACGAGTAATCCTTTAACCCATTCCACCTTTCCACCCTTCGCCAAAATTAACCTTTTAACCGATTTTAACCGTTTAACCGACGTTAACCGAATGCTAATCGCGCACACAGCGAACCGAAAAACTGTCGGTCTTAAGGTTGGCGTAGCGGTACACGCCGGCGTTCTTGCGAGCTTTAACTTATGCTCATCCCTCGCCGCAATGACCGAAATGAAAAGCCGCGGCTTGAATGTTTTTCTTTATAAGATCACATCTTAAAGTTCATTCTTATTCACGCATAAAAAGTCTGAAAAGCATCGTTCGTTTCCATAATTTCGCTTATTTTATAATTTTACCGTGTTAGAACGGAACTAAATAGATAATGACTAAGAAAACATTTCATCATTGAACTCATCTTCTGATATTTCAACAACATTAAGAAAACCAGAAGTCATCGTTGAATAAACTTCTGTCCCGCACCGAGGGCAATTCACTTCTTCTCGGGCTTTATTTCCTGGCACATAATCGTCACCGACCATTACTAATAGATAAGCCCCACATTTTTCACATTTCTTTTTAAGTCTATATCCCATAATACCTAATTTAACTGATTATTATAATAAATATCTTTCATAAAACACTAATACATAAATAGATATATTCATCCAGGGGTGCATTCAATGCTAAATCTTGATAATTTCATGACAGGGCGCACTTAATTTATTTGCTTGAAATAAGCAATAGGTAATTGCATTGTCATTTTCAGAAAAGCAATATCCTTCATATTGTTTATCTGTTAACAATTTTTTGAATGCGATTCCATTATCAAAGTCAGAGAGAGACTGCAAAAGATAACGTACTGGCACTTCTTTCCCCTCATCCATACATTTAAAGAACCTATTTATCTTTGAAATACTATTACACCTTTGACAAATATTGGTTGATTGGCGATATTCTTGGAATGATTGCCTGATATTGCTAAAGCGTCTGTTAATTGTAATGGCATACTTAAAATCATCAGTAAGCACGTCAATACCCTGTACATCCAGGAATTCTCTTACATCACGAAAATCACACATAGACTTGGAAGCCAAATCAAAAAAAATCACATCCTCTTCCAATTTTGTAGAAGTTAGTGTAACTTTATCAACACCTGTTTTGAATGAAGCCCATTTCCCTGTTGACTCTGCGACACCCGCAATATCGTAAAAGAAAAATGCATTCATTTTGTTTTTACAACCTAAAATACCATAGTCATATTCTTTACTTTTATAATCAGTAGACCATTCCTTTGGTAGTTCTGAAGACAAATCGTACCGATATAATTCAGTCCCAGCTTTAAGAATCCTTGTTGGATCCCCAATTTTGCAATTAAAATTTTCCAAAGTTATTTGCTTATTTGATTAATACTAAATGTTTCCTTTTTAATCGCGCACACAGCGAACCGAACAAGAGCAGCTTTCATCCGTACTATTGCGTCCCACACCTGCATTAGAATAAGATAATTGGCGGGTCATCGCAGAAGAACTACCGCTTGTAGTTGCACTCCAAAAGAAGCCGTTACTTCTAAAACCCGTGAAGGAAGGTTGGTAGTATCCTCCATAGTAGTCAGGGTTTAAGACGTAACTAAAACAGCACGAACCCGCAGGGAGCGCACTAAAGCCTGATGAATTGCGACCGGGGGTAGACGTATTTCCTGCGGCATTGTTGGTGTTTGATGAATTCCAACCAGTGTTTCCACTCAGTTTGGCGGCTATGCTGCCACGATAACCGGTGTTGTCTGCATCGCTCTGGCTCATGCCAACGGCCATCTCCATCTGTTTCCATTCAGCATCACTTGGCACGTGCCAACCGTCGGGGCAGATGCCCTGAACTCCGCTCGGGTTGGCACTGCTAGAGGACGAATTGCGCATCACTGCCTTCCAGTTATACAGCAACCCGTATGTAGTTTTGTTGGAAGAAACATCATTGGGATATATCCATTCTGCTACAGTATAGCTGTAGCTAGGGCCCTGAGAGATGGAATTGCCGTCCGCATATTTCGTAGTTTTCAGGTTCTCCTTCATCCAGCACTGCTCGCCTATCTGCACCGTGTTGTACGTGTTGCCGTCAACGTCGGTGAGGGTGGCAGTTCCACAGGCAAAAGCAGAGGCGCCAACAGTAAGATTCAGTGTGATAGTGCTGTCGCAGCCGGCGGCATTGGCACGCACTAAAACGTAGGTGCCGGTTGCTGTGCCCGCAAGAAATGTGGTGTCGCCAAATGCGTAAGGCAACTCATCCGTTGTGATTTCAATGTTGTGCGTGGAAGATGTGGGTGTGCAGGGATTGGTGGGTTCTTCTGCCATATCGCGCACACAGCGAACCGAAAAACCGTGGGTCTTACTGTTGCCGCGGCGGAGCACTCCGGCTTTAATGTTGCACAGGACGCGGCAGTAAGCGTCGGTACTACTGTACTCGGTAGCGCTCCAAAAGAAGGCGTCGCTGCCGAAACCGAGGTAGCTGCTGACGTAGTAGCCAGCGGGTAGCGCACTAAAGCCGGTAGAATTGCGGTCTGGAGCGTTCAAATTGCCTGCGGCATTGGCGTTGGTTGATGAATTCCAGCCAGTGTTGCCACACAGTTTGGCGGCGATATTGCCACGGTAGCCAGTGTTATTGGCATCGCTCTGGCTCATGCCAACCGCCATCTCCATCTGTTTCCATTCGTTGTCGCTCGGCACGTGCCAGCCCGTGGGGCAGATGCCCTGCACGCCACTCGGAGTGGCATTGCTGGAGGGTGCTCCGTTCATGACGGTTGTCCAAGAATAGAGCCGGCCGTATGTGGTGACAGAATTGCTGCCGGGTGCCCAAATGCCTGAAGGGATGGTACTGCCGTTGGGCTTCTTCGTGGTTCGCAGGTTCTCCTTCATCCAGCACTGTGTGCCAATAATAACAGTATTGTATGTATTCCCGTCTATGTCAGTAACAGTGGATGGACACGCAACCGTTGTGATTGTTTTTATATCACCATAGGCAGTATCTGTTGCATTAATAGCATATGCTCGCACGTAATAAGTAGTGTTTACTACAAGCCCATTGATGTTTGAAGTAAATCTTCCAAGTCCACCTCCGTCGGACGTGTGATTCCCCTCTATAGTTGGATTCTCATTTGTACCCCAGCAGACACCTCTTGTCGTAACTGCTGATGTGCCAGAAGAGAAAACATTGCCTCCTGTAATAATAATGCCTTCTCCATTAGGAATAATGGACTCTGTTATTACTGACGGAATTGCATTGCTATGTTCTAGTGCATCAATCCTATCAAGCAATGCCTGAATATCTGCAGGTGTAAGATTGTAGTTTTCCAAAGAGTCACGTGTCAAATAGCCAGCGTCGTTGTTAAAGGTCGATACTTGCGTGGGAATTTCAGGTGTTTCAGGTACGTCCGTCAAGTCGTTGTAACTGCCACTAAATAACGTCGGCTTCTCAGTCAAGTCATTGTAACTTCCACTAAAACCAGCGGGCAACTTGACAAAACTTCCGCCTGTCAGGTAAATGGTATCGTTGCTGATGCTCAAAATTTGTTGTTCGGTATAGGAGGTAATATAACCGGCATCATTATTCAATTCGGAAACGTTTGTCGGTACATTAGCGGACGTGATATAATTCGCATCATTGGTGAATGCACTTACGTTGGTCGGTATATCAGCGTTTGTAATGAATCCGCTATTGTTCGTCAATTCATTGGTTGTTGTCGGAATCGTCGGCTGATTCGTCAAATCGTTATAGTCTCCGCTAAACAATTCGGGTTTGTTCATAATCTGTGCAGCACCGCTGGTTGCGTTCCAATCAGGATTTACTTGCGCAGGCACTTCTGCTGCGGTAATGTAGTTGGCATCATTTTCAAAA
>JAKSME010000041.1 GCA_024400785.1 Bacteroidales bacterium | reverse complement strand
CGTTAATTCTTCCATATTGCGATTGATAATTGTTTCTGACTCTTCTTGTTGCTTCACTTCAGCCTTCTCATTGTCGAGGGCTGGGTCATTCGATTCGTTTTTGTTCGCTTGGCTTGAGGAACATCCCGCTAATAAAATGCATGCGCAAGCCATTAGAAATAAAGCACTTTTTTTCATAATTTATTGTGTTTTAAATGTTTACAAAACTATTTCTATCAGTTTATTCAAGAGCGCAAATTTACATAAACTTTCGGGAATTTTATCTCCCTCCCTCCATCATTTTTTCATTATTTTTCAACACAGAAATAGAAAATTTTACAAACAATCAAACGCTCAAAAAAAACACCGACTTTCGCCTCTGTTTTCATATCTATTTAGTACATTTGCAATCGTAAAAATAACTAAAGTTATGACTGATAATTACAACGAATCGAATATCATCTCTCTGGAATGGTATGAGCATATTCGCCTCCGCCCCGGCATGTACATCGGAAAGATCGGCGACGGAAGTTCCCACGATGACGGTATTTACGTTTTGCTGAAGGAAGTTATCGACAATTCCATCGATGAATTTATGCAGGGACATGGAAAGACCATCGACGTCACCATCAAAGACAATGTTGTCACCGTCCGCGATTACGGCCGCGGCATCCCGCTCAATAAGATGGTGGATTGCGTGTCGAAAATCAACACCGGCGGCAAATTCAACAGCGAGGCCTTCACCAACTCCATTGGGCAAAACGGCGTCGGCGTCAAGGCCGTAAATGCCCTCTCCACTTTCTTCAAAGTGCAAAGCTTCCGCGACGGACAAATGAAATCCGCCGAATTTTCCTGCGGAAAGCTGACGGAAGAATCTCCCATCCAACTGTCCGCCGAACGCTCCGGCACCTTCACCTCCTTCATCATCGATGACACCATCTTCGTCAATTACCGCTGGATGAGCCAGTACATCGAAAAAATGATGTGGAATTACGCTTACCTGAACCGAGGCCTCACTATCAACTTCAACGGACGCAAATTGCTGTCTAAGAACGGATTATATGACCTTCTCTGCAACAATGTCAATAAGGATGAAATGCTCTATGACCCGATTCAGCTGCAGGATGAAAAGTTCGAGTTCGTCATCACCCACACCACCCGCCACTACGGAGAGGAATACTATTCCTTTGTCAATAGCCAGAATACAACTCAGGGCGGCACGCACCAAAACGCGTTCCGCGAGGCCATCGTGAAAACATTCAGAAACTATTTCGGAAAAGATTTCGACCCGCTCGACATCCGCAACGCCGTCGTCGCAGCCATCTCTATCAAGGTGCAAGAGCCTGTGTTTGAGTCGCAAACAAAAATCCGCCTCGGCTCCACTTTGATGCAGCCCGATGGACAAACCATCCGTAACTATGTCAACGACGTCGTTGGCCGCCTGCTGGACAATTACTTGCACATGCACACCGAAGTCGGTGAAGTCATCAAGAAAAAGATCCTTGAGTCTGAATCCGAACGCAAGGCCATCGCCAACATCAAAAAAGGCAATAAGGAAATCCAGAAAAAAGTCAGTCTCAACAATTCCAAACTGCGCGATTGCAAGTACCACTACAACACCGACCGCAATGCGGAAGGCCTCGATTCAACCATTTTCATCACCGAGGGTTTGTCCGCTTCCGGCTCCATTACCACTTCCCGCGACAGTAAGACGCAGGCCGTCTTCAGTATGCGCGGCAAAACGCTGAACGTCATGAAGAAAGCCGACGTTTACAAAAACGAGGAACTGAACCTCCTGAACGCCGCGCTGAATTTGGAAAACGGTCTCGAAGGCCTCCGATACAACAACATCGTCATCGCCACCGATGCCGATGTCGACGGAATGCACATCCGCCTGTTGCTGCTGACTTACTTCTTGAATTATTTTCCCGACGTGGTCCGCGCCGGCCATATCTATATTTTGCAAACTCCTTTGTTCCGTGTGAGAAACAAACAAAAAACCATCTATTGCTACTCCGACCAGGAAAAGGCCGACGCAATGAAGCAGATTTCCAAACCCGAAATCACACGTTTCAAAGGTCTGGGCGAAATTTCACCGCCAGAATTTGTCCATTTCATCGGTAAGTCGATGCGATTGGAACCCGTTGTCCTTGAGCCAAATACGAAAATTTCCGACCTGCTCGAGTACTATATGGGCAACAATAGCAAAGAACGCCAGGAGTTCATCATTGAAAACCTGCGTGAAGAAATCGACGAGGTGAATCCCGAAGAGTGGAATTAGTTTTTGGGCGGGACGGCGCTGCGCGCCGTCGGGCTATCCGCTTTACTCGCTTCGCTCGTGCTCGCTTCTATCCCTCCCGCTTCATCCCCTCAATCCCGCTCCCTTCCTACCTAAAAGGCCTGAAATTCTCTTGCTCCAATTCGATTTTTTTACTAATTTTGCGCCCCAAAAATTAGTCAGTATGAAATTGAATTTTACCTTTTTCGCAGCTTTAATGACTCTCATTGTCAGTTTCGTCAATGCTGAATCTATTGATGAAACCACCGCGCTCACCGTGGCCTCAAATTTCTATGCACGAAACAGCCAGCGTTCGCTCGAATCTTTGCATCCGGTAGTCGCTTATACTGCCGTTACCGGCCGTGGCATAAACGGTTCTGCCCCAAGCTTCTATGTCGTGAATTTCGATGACGATGGCTTCGTCATCGTCTCCGGCGATGACCGCGCACAACCCGTGTTGGCCTTTTCCACAGAAGGCGCATTCGTTACCGAAAACATCCCCGCCCATATCCGTTTTTTCCTCGATGGCTATACCGAAGGTATTCGGTACATTATTGACAATCAGCTGGAACGAGATGCAGCAACGCGCCAGCAATGGGAGAATTTGCTGGATGAAAACGCCCCCGCTCCCAAAGTCGGCAATGTGATGGTCGGACCGCTGCTGGGCAACAACCAATGGAATCAGACCAAATTTTACAATGATAAATGCCCGACCGACGCCACGGGAAATTCCGCATACGGGGGGCACGCCGCCGTCGGTTGCGGTGCCATCGTTATGGGACAGATTATGCGCTACTGGCGCTATCCGGAGACGGGTACGGGTTCGCATTCTTACAACCACCCCAATTATGGCACGCTTTCCGCTAATTTTGCCAATACGCATTACAATTTCGGCGCAATGTCGGACAGATTGGTGACCACCTTCCACCCGGATTCGTGCGTGGACGCAATCTCTACTTTGCTCTACCATTGCGGCGTAGCTGTGAATATGAACTATGGCCCCGCCGCCAGTACGGCCAACTCGAATTACATCGTTTCGGCAATGTCCACCTATTTCGGTTATCCCGCCACCGTTCAGTATGTTGAACGAGGGAGCATATCCACTGCGAATTGGCTGAACCACATCAAGGAGGAATTGGATGAAAGAGCTCCGTTCATGTATGGCGGCAGCGGAAACTATGGCGGGCATGTCTGGACTTGCGACGGCTATCGCGATGATGACTATCTCCACTTCAACTGGGGCTGGGGCGGCACACAAAATGGATACTACGCTATAACCTCTTGCAGTTCATACGGTTTCAATAGCAATCATGCGGTCATCGTCGGCATCCGCGGCCCCGAGCTGCCCGAAGCCATCGGCGAAATTTCCACCCCGAAAATCACTGTCTATCCCAATCCTACAAACAATACCGTCCACGTCACCACGACTTCCACAACACTGAAAGAAGTTCAGCTCTTTGATTTGTTTGGTAAGATGTTGTTCCACCAAAAAGTCAGCGAAAATGATTTTATGGTTGATTTATCTGATTATACATCAGGAACTTACATTTTGAAAGTTGTCACCTCCAACGGAGTCGAAACTTCCAAGGTCGTGAAATATTAATTGGACTGAAATGAAAAATTTATCAGTTACTATATTATTATTGTCATTTGTTTTCGCAACAGTGGCTTCCCCCGTGGAATTTTCAACCGCAAAAAATGTCGCATTAACTTTTTGGAATCAAGGAAGTTGCGCTTCAAAGTCGGGGGTGGTGCACGACATGTGGCAGGTGACTTCTTCCACCAATTTTTCACACCTCTATGTTTTTAGTCACTCCCACGGTTTCGTTATCGTGGCTGGCGACGACTGCGCCCGCCCGATTTTGGGATTCTCCGACGAAAGTTCTTTCAACGCATCCCACATCCCTGATGTCGTCTACCAATGGTTGAAATCCTACGATGATCAGATTGAAATGGCGGTAAATCAGAATTTTACAGCAACGGCGGAAGTTGCTGCGGAGTGGACCTCCCTGCGCGCAGGACAAGCTCCAGCCACGAAAGGGGCACGCACCGTCCAACCCCTCGTAACTGCCAAATGGGGGCAGGGGAGCCCCTACAACGCCTTGTGTCCGGAACATCTGCGCGTGGGCTGCGTCGCTGTTGCCATGGGTGAGATCATGCACTTTTGGAAATATCCCGTCCAAGGCACCGGCTCGCATTCCTATAGCGATGGAACCCATACCTGCTCTGCCGATTTCGGAAATACCACATACAACTGGAACAACATGCCGAATACCTGCTCCGGCAGCAACAACGATGTTGCCACTCTGCTGTACCATTGCGGTGTGGCCGTCGAAATGGAATACGCGCAGAGCGTCTCTCTCGCTTTCGTACTCAATTCATCGGCCCATCCTTACAACGCCGAAAGCGCTCTCAAAACCTTCTTCGGTTACAGCCAGTCCGCCCATGGGGAATATCGCAGCGATTATGACAAGGCGACTTGGGTGGAAATGCTGAAAACCGACCTCGATGCAGGTCATCCCCTCATCTATAACGGATACAACGCTTCCAACTCCGGTGGCCATTGCTTCGTCTGCGACGGTTATAACGCTGATAACTACTTCCACTTCAATTGGGGCCAGAACGGTGCCTACGACGGATACTTTGAAATCGATGCCATGACACCCATTTCATCTCAAAACTTTTCGTACAACCAAGGAGCAATATTCGCCTTGTTCCCAGCAGGCACGAATGCTATTCACGAAAATACTCCCTCCGTCTGCATTTATCCCAATCCCACCTGCGATATGGTCAGAGTGACTTTTGATGACGAACTTTCATCATCGGATTTGTATTACGAACTCTATGATGTATCGGGCAGATTGTTGATTTCTAACACATTGGAGTCTAATGATGAAATTAATCTGTCTGCTTTCGCTCCCGGCATTTATCTGTTGAAATTTTTCAATGAGGGAAGTGTGATTTCGTCAAATAAAATTGTGAAAAAATAGTTTGGGTTATAAAATCCTAATTGCATAGAAGTTTTTTTCAGTGAAAACAATTAATATTTCAGTGAATTTTGTATTTTTGCCGCCGTTAAAAAAATAATTATGAAAAAGATTTTAAAAATGTTTGAAACGGTGGCGCTTATTTTTATCGTAACTGTTTCCAATTTCGCTTTTGCGCAAAGTTTTGTGCAAAAAACCGACGTTACGGTGGTGTATAACAATTCTCAAACCAATTCCTTATTTCAAGATGTGTCGCGTTTTTATTTTTCTAACGGTGATTTGGTGATTGACCAACACGGGGCGGAAAGCCATATTCCCGTGGCTTCGGTGCGCCGCTTGGAATTGGATGCTGTGACGACGAACGAAGTGAGTTCCTGGGATGAAAACACGGTTATTGTTTACCCGAACCCGGCGTCCGACAGACTCTATTTTTCCACAGCGCAACCACGAGATGTGTGGGTAACCGTTTACGCTCTCAGCGGCCAATTACTTCAGCGTCAGCAAGTGAATACCAGCGAAAGTGTTGACGTAAGTAATTTGGCTAAAGGAATTTATGTTATCAGAATAGATGAACAGACCTACAAATTCACTAAATTTTAAGCCATGAGGAAGATATTTGCCTTTTTTGTCGCCAGCATTCTTTTTTGTGGCATCCTTTCCGCCCAGGAGCAACGTGTCATCTTTTACAATGGTGCGAATCCGATTTATAACCAGTTAATGGAAAACATTGACAGTGTGAGCTTTATAAACAATGTCTCCATCGTCCATAATAATTTGGAGGAGAATAATTTCCAATTTCCGGTCATCGGTATCGACAGTATCGTTTTCACCACAAGCATGCCGGTAGTTGACACTGGGGAAATCATCTACATTACCTACAATGGAAACAGTGTTTCCGTTGTCAATCCATGGGCGAACCGAGGTGTGACAGTCACAGACATCGGCGCCGACGTGACGGTGAATTCAGTCGCCAACACCCAAGATATTATATATTGTGTCTCGGGCACAACCTCCGATGGCTCTCTCGTGATCAACAGCGACCGGCGCTTAAATATGATTTTGCGCGGTGCCAACATTACCAATCCTACAGGCGCCGCCATCAAGCTGAATGATGACGTGAAAATTTCCATAACGCTGGAAGGAAACAGCAGTTTGACGGATGGCGGGGATGCGAACTCGCACAAGGCGACATTGGAAAGCGAGGGCCAGATTGTTTTCTCCGGAGATGGCCGGCTGAGTGTTACCGGTACAGTGAAACACGCCATTTTCAGTAATGACTATATCCGTATCTTGAGTGGTAACTTTCAGATTCCCAGCGCGGTAACGGATGGTTTTCATGCGGATTATTTCCAAATGTACACGGGTAGCATCGATATCGACAATGCAAAAACCGGAATCGATGGCGATCGCGGCTTTATTGAAATTGTAGGCGGAACGATAGATATTAATGTTTCAGCCGCCGATGGGAAGGCAATGAAGTGCGACAGTACGGTTCTTATCAATGGCGGCGATATCACCCTGACGCTCAGTGGTGCGCAAAGCAAGGGCATTAAATCGGGGCAACATATCACGCTTAATGGTGGAACTACAACCATCAATGGCTCCGGGGCGACGATTGTTACTGACAATGATCCTTCACACTGTACAGGACTCAAGAGCGATGGCGATGTTACCGTCAATGCGGGCAATCTTGCCGTTACGATGAGCGCTGCTGCGGCGGGCGGCAAGGGCATCAACGCCGATGGCAGTGTCTTCTTCAATGGGGGAACTGTAAACCTTTCCGTTGCCGGCAATGGCGGCAATTATACGAATACGAGCAATCAAAGTGATTCATATACAGCATCTTGCGTAAAATCTAATGGTAATATAGAAGTAAATTCTTCCACTGGAAATACCCATATTACACTTTCGGTCAGCGGCACCGAAGGCAGAGGATTTTCTGCCGACAATGCCGTAAGCATCAACGGAGGAGAAGTCGAGGCAACGCTTACTGGAAATGCGAGCAAAGGCATCAAAGCTGATGTCGCAATGTTGATTGCCGGCGGCACGCTTACCATCAATGCCAATGGCTCAACGGTCGTTACCAGCGGCGATCCGGCCTATTGTACGGGTATCAAATCCTCTGGTACACTGAATGTTACTGGCGGAACAGCCCATATCACCTGTGGGAGTGGAAATACTGGTGGCCGGTGCATTTCTGCTACGGGCGACCTCACCATCGGTGGCGGGAACCTCACTTTGAAAACGCAGGGCAGCGGCACCACTTACACCAGCGGCAATACCACCGACGGCTACGGCCCTGTTTGTATGACCACCGACGGCGACTTCGTCGTTACTGCGGGTGTCATCGACTGTCAGAGCAGCGGTACCGGCGGACGTGGAATCAAAGTCGGCGGTAACACCACCATCGGCGTCGTCGGCGGAGACAACGACATCATCGATATTGACATTATGACATCGGGTGCTCCGGTGGGCGGCTCCGGCGGCGGTGGCGGCGGCGGTTGGCCTCCCGGTGGCGGCGGCAGCAGTACAAACTATTGCAAGCCCAAAGGCTTGAAGTGCATGGGCAATATCACCATCAACAGCGGACATATTTCTTCTTATTGCGCCCAAACCTCTGGCGATCCCACGGGTGAAGCCATTGAAAGCAAGGCAAAAATCACCATTAACGGCGGTTTCGTGGAAGCCAATGCGTATGATGATGCCATTAATTCAGCCGCGGGATTTTTGGTTACCTGCGGTTACGTTTGGGCATACGCCCGTGGAAACGACGGCATCGACAATAATGGAACCTCGGTTGCGCAAGCCACCAACCTTACGGGAGGTGTCATCATTGCTGCAGGCACCGAAGAAGCCATTGACGCCAATACCGACCGAGGCGGCACTTTCTACATCAACGGCGCTACCGTCATCGGTTTCTATGTCGGCAACAATGGCATGGGCGTTTTCGACAATCCCAACTATCAAAACGGGCAGAAATATGTTGCTCCCTTCGGAAGTTCTGGCAACGCAACGGCTAATACCGCTTATTGCTTGAAAAACAGTGGCGGCGATGCGGTTATGATTTATCGGCATCCTTCGGTCTCCGGCAGCGGATTCATGTCCGATACCGAGGGACTCAGACCGCCTCCAGGCGGCGGTGGCAACAAATTCCTCTTTACCAGTCACGAAATTACAAGCGGCACCTACACGTTATATACCAATCCCACCATTAATGGAACTGCAAATTGGCATGGATTGTATATCGGCGCCACAGCAACGACCTCTGGTAGCGGAACATCAGTTACGGCACAGTAGTGAAAAACGTTAAAAAGTGAAAACGGTTAATAATAAACAACCATATATGAAACGATTAAGTAAGATGATTTTAGGGATTTTGACGGCGCTGACGGTGTTGGTCAGTTGTAACAAAGGCGAAGGAGAAGGCGGAACAGCATCAATACAGGGGAAAGTGATGTTGGTGCTGCACGACAACGATAATTACAACTTCGCTGTGGATACAATGGCTGCTGCCAAAACCGACGTGTTCATCGTTTATGGCTCCGACATCTTGTATGGAGATGACATGGAAACCAGCCCAGACGGTTCTTATCGCTTCAAATATCTGAAAAAGGGTGAATATACAATTTTTGCCTATTCGACCTTGGCATCTGGAGAGAAAATTGCTGTAACGCAAAAAGTTACGGTTAGAAATGGCGAAACTGTGACCGCTCCGACAATTTATACACATGAGGGAAAGGCCTATGGAACTTCGATGGTTCGCGGACAAATTTGGGCCAATTATGTTCACAATGGCACCGACCGCGGCAGCGGCTGGGCTTATGAACACCGCGTTTATATCCGCAGGGTAGGGGAACCTTATCACTTCGATGATGTCCGGGTGGGCATGGACGGTTATTTCTACTTCCAACAATTACTCCCCGGCGAATATGAAGTTTATACCTTTACAGAAAACAGCAACGAAGTACCTTCCCCGCTTACCAAAACCGTTACCGTAACAGAAGCGGGGCAAGTATATGATTTAGACTTATTTACCGTAACTATCAATGTATAATGATGAAAAGGATTCTTTCACTAACTCTGCTTGTTTTATTCATAGTTCCGGCTTTTGCACAAAATAAACCGACTACCTCGAAGGCGGTGACGGTTAAAGAGTGGAAAACTCCTGCGTCTACTGGTGTCCGCTTTTTGGACGAACAAACAAAATACAATGCAAAAGGACAGAAAGTCGAGTGTATCGAGTATGCCAACTATGGACAAAAATCACGAATCACGTATGAATATGATGACAAAGGCAACTGCATAAAACATGTGGTTTATGATTCTAAAAACAAGGTGGTGAGAATTCGCAAATTTGAGTATTACGAGGATGGGAGCAAAAAGCGTCAACTGAATTATGCTCCATCGGGTAAATTGGTGAGTACCAGAGAATTTGAATATATATTTGAGTGATCGTCATGACAGATTTGCGTGATATTTTAGAGCGATTTCAGCCCATTTCCTTGGAAGAGATGCAGTCTGTGAAACTCATGAACCGCGTTGATACCAAGTACTTGGTCCCCCGCTCCATGTTGCCGCAAATCCTCGAACGCCTCTGCGACCGCTATTCCGTACAAACCAACGCCGGCCGCCGCTCTTCCCACTATCACACTCTCTATTACGACACGCCCGACGTCGTGATGTATCGGGCTCACCACGACCAAAAGCTCCATCGACAGAAACTTCGTGCCAGAATCTATTGCGACACGCAGGAATGCTTTTGCGAAATTAAAACCAAAAACAACAAACGCCGCACCAAGAAAAAACGACTGGCATTTCCGTTGCAATTATTTGATAATATGTTGTCAATTAATGAAATACGACACTTTGTTGAAGCAAAGTTGTGGTATAATCCGGAAACGGTTTTCCCACAAGTGGAAAATGAGTTCGACCGTATCACTCTCGTAAATCACAACCGCACAGAACGTCTCACCATCGATTTAAATCTGCATTTCACCAACCGTGTCACCCAGCAATCTGCCGATTTGCCTTTCTTGTCTGTCATCGAATTGAAACAAGATGGTGCCCTCCCTTCCTTTTTCAAAAATGTCATGCGCGACCTGCGTGTTCAACCGAAACGAATAAGTAAATACTGCCTTGCTACAATACTCACCAATCCAGCGGTGAAAAGCAATCGTTTTAAAAGAAAATTACGTTACATTGAAAAAATTTGCAATGTAACTATTTAATATAGAAAATTTTATAGATATGTTTACAGATTTATTGCTCCAAGTTGAAAACTTTGATCCCGACATCGCCCGCGAATTTGGCGGTGAGGAACTTCAAGAAATTGCATCGGCCAACGATATCCTCGGTATCCCGTTGATTCAAACCAGCAGTTTGCTCTCCTTAGCCATCCTTTTTATTTTTAACCTGCTGATATGCTGGATTATAGTGCATTTCTTATACTATAGAAAAAGTAAAAGAAAAGACTATTATTACACTTTTATGCTTTTCAGTATAACGGTTTTTTTGTTGATGTTTTTGCTCAACAATGTCAATCTGGGTATGGGATTCGCCCTCGGCCTATTCGCCATTTTCGGTATGATTCGGTATCGAACTGAAATGGTGCCCATTCGCGAAATGACTTACCTGTTTGTTATTATCGGCATTGCCGTTATCAATGGGCTCGCCATGTCTCATGGCTATATCAACTTATTGATAATCAACCTCTTATTTGTGGTCGCGATTGCCATTGTGGATGGCGTTTTCGGTGCTAAGCGCCAACCGGCAAAAATCATCCTCTATGATAAAATCGAGCTCATCAAGCATGGTCGCGAGGATGAATTGAAAGCCGACTTGGAAGAACGTACTGGCTTAACTATCAATAAGTTGGAAGTTGGACATATCGACTTTCTCCGCGATGTCGCTTATGTCAAAATCTATTACCAACCCATTTCAGAAGAAGAAAATACGATTGATTTGATTGTGAAGCCAAGATAGTGATAATGAAGCGTTTAGCGATAACCTTATTCCTCTTTTGCTCTTTGATCCCCGTGAATTTGTTGGCGCAGCAGCACGATTTTGGAGGATTGGTCAATTTGGAATTTGAGCAAAAAGTGGCCAAGGGCTTCGATTTCAATCTGGAGGCAGAGGCTCGTTTCCATCATTGTTTTACTGCTTTCAACCGACTGAAAATTGGGACTTCTTTTGATTACTCTTTTCTTAAAAAGAAGAGATTGAAAATTGCTATTGGAGCTAATTATATGTTGTATAATGATTTAGGAACTGCAGAACATCGCGGGCGAATCGTTGGCGGGCTTTCTTACACTGAAAAAATCAAAAATTTCAAACTCAGTTATCGCGTCCGGGTGCAATCCACCTTTTATGATGAGTTGCGCGGGGAACATAAATTCAATCCCAAAACCTATTTGAGAAATCGCTTGCAGTTGGCTTATCATTTTAAGGAGAAGGGTATGGAAATTTATGCTTCCACAGAATTTTTCCTTCGCTTATACCAAAAAGGAAATTATTTCGTTGATAACTTCCGCACCATCGTTGGCTGGGATTATAAACTGAACCAGGGTAATTCCATCGGGATTTTTTTCCGTGTGGATAACGAAATTCAAGTGAAAAATCCAGAAAATATGTATTATTTCGGCTTGCGATACGGATTTAAAAATTGATGAAAAAAAGTAAGAATTACGGGAGTTTGTGGGCTCGCATTGCGGGCATGGTCTTCTTGTTGATATTGGTTTGCTTCGCCTGCCTTGACATTGCCCCCACTTCATACACTTTTTCATTCGATTTCAGGAAGTTACCCAATTGCATCCCGTTCATTTTCCTATATGTTTTGCTGCAATTTTGGCTGTTTCCAAGTCATATTTCTAAGCGCCGTGCTGGTCAGTTTTTCCTTATTTCCATTTTAACTACCATCGCTATCTCGCTGCTATGGACTTTCGTATTGGTACCTCTTTTTCATACTCACCAAGATTCGAACAGCAAAATATTGTTTGTCCATTGGCTGTCCTGCTTTGTCATTTGCTTTGTTGTTTTGGGATTTTTCATAACCATTAATCTTCCTCATTTAACCGTTGCCATAGAAGCTGATAGGCAAAAAATTGAGAGTGAGAAAAGCAAAGCCGAATTGGAACTTCTTAAATACCAGTTAAATCCACATTTTTTGATGAATACGCTGAACAACATTCACGCTCTGATTGAGATTGATAAGAGTGCAGCGCAGCAATCTGTAATAATGTTGTCGAAGTTGATGCGGTTCATGTATAATGAAAATTCCCAAGAACGCATTGACATTCAGAAGGATATGGATGCTATGAAGACCTATTTTGACTTAATGCGACTGCGTTTTATTGATACAGTAGACATCCGTTTTAATGTTCCGTCTCCGATGCCCAATGTGAAAATTCCGCCCTGCATATTTGTCAATTTGGCTGAAAATGCTTTTAAACACGGTGTTAGTTATCATGATAAAAGTTTTGTTTACTTTGACCTGACTATTGATGCTCACTGGGTTTGTGGTACAATTCGCAACAGTCTTGCTTCCCAAAACACCCATGTGAAATCTACCGGTTTTGGATTGGATGCTTTGATGAATCGCTTGGAATATTTATATCAAAATCGTTATGAATATGATGTGCAAATAACTGATAATGAATATATTGTAGAATTAAAAATACCTGTCGAATGATAACTTGCATTGTGATAGATGACGAACCGTTGGCGCTCAAACAACTCGGGAGTTATGTCAAAAAAACACCTTTTCTGGAACTTTTAGGCAGTTTTTATTCCGCCAAGGACTCTGCCGAGTTTCTTTCGCAAAATACTGTGGATGTGATATTTACCGATATTAATATGCCTGATATCAACGGTATGGATTTTGTGAAGTCGTTGAGCAAACCGCCGTTGGTTGTTTTTAGCACGGCGTATGAGGAATATGCCGTAGAAAGTTTTAAGGTAGATGCCATTGACTATCTGTTAAAGCCCTACGGCTATGATGAATTTTTACGTGCATCCACCAAAGTGAGACAATATGTAGAGTGGAAACAGGCCGCTTCGAAAGCTGAGACTTCATCCACCTCACCGGAGGGTTATATTTTTGTCAGAGCCGATAATAAAAGCGTCAAGGTATTGTTTGATAGCATTTTATATGTCGAAGCGATGAGCGAGTACATTCGGATCCATTTTAAGGACGGTACTTCCATTATGACTTTTATGAGTGTGAAATTGATGGCGGAATCACTTCCTTCCAATTCTTTCATGCGTGTCCACCGGTCATATATTATTGCGTTGGACAGCATTAACAACATGCGCAGGAATGAAGTGGAATTAGTCAATGGGCGCGTGATACCTGTAAGCGCTTCTTATAAAGATGAGTTGATTTCCCATATCGAAAATCACTCACTTTTAAGACATTAGCATCAACTTATCAGGCCCCAGAATTTTTCTTTTTTCATCAACTGCTGAAGACGTTGGGATAGGATGCTGTTCTCCGGCCGGGATAGATTGGGGTCGGCATCCAGAATGCGGCGGGCCAAGTCGCGCGTGTAGGCCACCAATTTTTCATCTTTCACAATGTCAGCAATTTTGAAGTCGAGAACCCCGCTCTGTTGTGTCCCCTGAAGGTCGCCAGGCCCACGTAACTTCAAGTCAAAGTTGGCCAGCTCAAAACCATCCGTAGTCGCTACCATAGCGTCTAACCGCTGCCGCCCATCACTTGTTAACTTATTGCCAGACATTAAGATACAGTAAGACTGTTCGCCTCCGCGGCCCACTCTTCCCCTCAATTGATGCAATTGTGACAGGCCAAACCGTTCCGCATTTTCAATCACCATCACAGTCGCGTTCGGGATGTCAATGCCGACTTCTATGACAGTTGTGGAAACTAAGATACATGTTTCTCCTTTGCTAAAACGCTGCATCTCAAAATCTTTCACCTCGTTTTTCGTTTTCCCATGTACTATTCAGACTGTCTAGCGTGGGAGGGGTACTGAGCGTGACCTCTTCTCGACGCTGGCGTGCAAGTCTAAAAGGTTCATCT
>JAKSME010000040.1 GCA_024400785.1 Bacteroidales bacterium | reverse complement strand
CGGGAAAGTCAAACTCCAGTACAGACTCAAATCCCGACTATGAGCCACCGACAATCAGCAAAGTTACAGTTCCCGATGCGCTGCATGTACGGGTTTGCTTCTCAGAATCGATTTTAGGGGAAACTACAGATTTGCAAAATATCTTTCTGATTGACAGAGGTTTGGGTATAATTTCCGCTGATTTGGAGCCGCCTGCTTTCAGCACGCTGATGCTCACTTTGTCCGATAGTCTGCAGCGCCGAATAACGTACACGTTGACAATGTCTGAAAGTGTTTGCGACTGCGTAGGAAATCAGAGCGGAAAGGCAAGTGTGTTTTTTGGATTGCCGGAAGTGGCGGAGGGGGGAGACATCATCATCAATGAAGTTCTCACGGACCCCATCGGTGACAGTGACGGCGACTACATAGAACTTTACAACAATTCTGACAAACTGTTGGATTTAAGCGACTTACTTATTGGTATCGGCAACGGGGAGATGCCAACATCTGTGGTTAAAGTAGTAGCAGACGGGTATCAACTGTTTCCGCAATGTTATGCTGCCATTTGTAAAAACAAGTTACTGACAACGGAGCAGTACCCGGCACATTCCACAGAAGCGATGGTTGAGAACATTCATCTACCCGCCTACCCCAACGATGGCGGCTGCGTGCATCTCATGGACGGAGGATTCCACCCTGTAGATCGATTTTGCTATGACAAATCAATGCATTACCCTTTGCTGTTGTCAACAGACGGTGTTGCGTTGGAGCGAATACATTTTGCTGAGAAAACGCAGGATGCAAGCAACTGGAAATCAGCGGCTGAGAGCTACGGATGGGGAACACCAGGGATGAAAAATTCGCAATTTGCCAAAGGAGAAAACGAGAGTGAGGGGGTGATAGTTTTCCCAGACATTTTTTCACCTGACGGGGACGGTTTCAATGATTTCACAGAGATTGACTGTCATTTCTCCAACAGTGAAAATCGAGCGACGATAGAGATTTACGATGAGAATGGAATTAGAATTAAACAACTGGTTTCCAATCAAATATGTGGAATCCATGAGAGGTTTCGCTGGGACGGGCTCACCGATGACAACCGAGCGGCGAACCACGGATTATACCTTATCGTCATTCAATTATGGGACACAAATGGAAACCGAAAAAACATTCGAAAATCTGTAGGTGTGACACAAAGGAAATAAATTTTGAAAATTTCACAATTATCGGTAAAATAAGAGAAAAATTTGAAAAAAAACGTGTACTTTTGCAGCCTCATTTTTAAAATATGTTAGAGAATACAGAACAAGGAGAAAAGAAAACGCAAAAGACATGGAAACGGCGGTTCATCATGTATTTTGCAACACTAATTATCGCCCTTGTTTACATTTTTGCATTTTCCGACAGCAATTATAGAAGACATCGCAAATTAGACACTAAAATCGAAGAATACGAAACGGAGATTTCCAAGCAGCAAAAGAATTTGGAAGAACAAAGGACTTTTGAAAACATACAGAACAATCCCCAATTGATGGAGCGTTACCGTAGAGAAGTGTTGAACATGAAAAAAAATGACGAAGACCTCTTTATCATCGAATAATGAAAGTACTCATCATCAATGGCGTAAATCTTGGGCGGCTCGGCACCCGTGAAATTGACATCTACGGACATGCCACTTTTGAAGAGTACCTGCAACAACTCAAACAAAAATTTCCCGACTGCTATATCAACTACATTCAAACTGACAAATTAGAAGAAATTGTAAATCAAATACATAACAGCGCACAATACGATGGAATCATCATCAATCCAGGAGCTTTCACACATACATCCATAATTTTGGCGGACGCAGTCAAGTCGGTAACAACTCCGGTGATTGAAGTTCACATTTCAAATTTATTTGGTCGTGAACAATATCGTAAAAGCTCCTGTTTGAGCGGTTGCTGCCAAGGATTCATTTCGGGATTCGGATTACAGGGTTATGAATTAGCCCTAAGGTCATTCATCAAAAATTAAACTACAACTTCAAACCATCGTCTAACCGCCCGTTTTTTGTCGTAAAAAAATAAAAAAACATACAATTATGAAAAAAGTCATCATTTTAAGTCTCATTGCACTTTTTTGTGCATCATTTAGCGTAAACGCACAGAATTCCAACACTGGTAAAAAAGATGCCGCAAAGACAGAACAAACCAAAGCAAAAGGCAAGGTAAAAGTGGCAGAAATCACTTTTGAAAGTTTGGAATATGACTATGGCAACATTTACAAAGGGGACAACGGCGAATGTTCCTTCAAATTCAAAAATACTGGGAAGGCGCCTTTGACCATCACAAACTGCCGTGCATCTTGTGGTTGCACCGTTCCTTCATGGCCAAAAGACCCGATTGCCCCGGGCAAAACCGCAGTTATCAAAGTAAAATATGACACCAACAGAATCGGAACCATCAACAAATCCATCACTGTAAGTTCCGATGCTGTCAACAATAGTGTGGTATTGCACATCAAGGGCTATATCAGCGAAAAACCCGCAGAATCAGTTCCCGCTCAACAAGCACCTATGATGAAAGCCAACTAAGGCTATTCCATAAACTTCAAACATTATCACTCAAAAAAAGGAAATCATGAAAAAGATACTCATCGCTATAGGAATTTTGCTGTTAGTCAGCGTCGGAATGGCTCAAAGCAGCAAGAGTGCGAACAGTTCCGCCAAAGCAACCACATCAGCCAATGTTACTGGTGCTGAAATTTCATTTGCCAAGAAAACCATTGACTATGGCACATTGCACATTGGCGATGTTCGCGTTGTTGAGATGGTTTACACCAACACGGGGAAAAAGCCCCTCATTCTTGACAATGTGACAACGAACTGCGACTGCACAAAGGTTGATTGGTCGAAGAAGCCCGTCATGCCAGGAAAAACCGGCGTCATCAAAGTAACATATACCGCGAAGAATGTTGGTTTGATCAGCAAATGGGTGACAGTAATGTCGAATGCAGAAACCGACCGTGTGGTTTTGCGCACCAGCGGAGAGGTTAAATAATCTACACTTGGGGTCGTTTGGTTTTGACAGCATGTATGTGGATTTGTAAGCACGTCGGAGGTTGTGAGATGGTTCCGTTAAAAACTAACTCTCTTAGCCAATAAATGGCAACGATTACGCATTCGCTGCATAATTGCCGCGAATCTCGGCGCGCAGACAAGGTCTGTAGCCCCGGGTGTCTCCCCAGAAGCCACGTCATCCGGCGTTTGGCAAGAGGCATCATAAAAGGATGAATAGCGAGCGCAGGCTTCGATGCGTAAGCGAAACTTTAGAAGATAAGCGACCTGTCGGTTGGTCCCGTACCTGCAGGATGCCGACAATTAAACGGAGACTAAACGTGTAGAAAGCACTTTTGCAGCAAGTTTGGACGCGGGTTCGACTCCCGCCGGCTCCACAAAAAAAGGAGGCACCACAATGCCTCCTTTAATTTTCTTCCTCAAAAAGACTAATCTCTTCCAAAGATTCGCAACAAGCTAAGGAACAAATTGATAAAGTCGAGATAGAGCGTTAAAGCGCCTAAGATGGCGAACTTTTGCGTAGTGTCGTTAACGGTCATACCAGTCATCATTCCTTTAATCTTCTGAGCATCATAAGCGGTTAATCCTGTGAAAACCACGACGCTAATCCAAGAAATGATGTAATCGAGCATGCTGTTTCCCAAAAACAGGTTCACCAAGCTGGCGATAATGATGCCGACGAGCGCCATGATGCATATTTTACCGATGCCGCTCAGGTCGCGCTGAATGAACGAACCGATGACGGCCATCGCGGCGAAAGTGCCGGCGGCCACAAAAAATGCCGTAGAAATGGCACCCCAATCGTAGGCAAAAAATATGCTGCTGAGTGTCAGTCCATTAACTACTGAATACAAGATGAACATCAACGTTGCGGTGCCAACCGACATTCTTTCAATGCGAGCCACTAATACTATAACGAGAACGATTTCCCCAATCAATAAGGCCCACAATCCGAACCGAGAACCGAAGACAAAACTCAATAATGCTTCTGAATGAACTGTTAACCAAGCAGATAAGCCAGTGATACACAATGCCAATGTCATCCAAAGATAGACATTACGCATCAACGTACTTTCAGCTTTTGCGATTTTTTGTTGAACCACTTCGGGTGTCATGTCATAAAAATTGTTTTCCATGATGTTGATTTTTTAGAATATTAATAAACAGCGGCAAAAGTACATTAAAAAAATGTAATTTTGCCGCCTCAAAAATTTTTTCTATGAACAATGCTTTAAAAATAGATTTAGCCGAATATGATTATTCGGGAGAAGGTGCCAACGGCGCAAGTTACAACCATAAAAGCGACCCTCGCTTCATGCTGAAATTGTATAACAACACCAAGCCCCTCAGCTTCATCACTTCGGAACTTGAGCGCGCACAAAAGGTGTATGACCTTGGCATCCCCTCTCCAAAACCGGGGGTGTTGGTAACCGATGGAGAACGTTACGGCATTCGTTTTGAACGCATTCTCAACAAAAAATCATTTTCCCGCGCAGTCGGTGACAATCCCGCACAAGTTGACTACTATGCCAAGGAATTTGCGAAACTGTGCAAACAGCTTCATTCCACCGTATGTCCCAAGGACCAATTCATCAACGTGAAGGATGCTTACAAACGCGATCTTGCAGAAAATGAGTTCTTTACAGCGGATGAAAAAGCCAAAATTACCAATTTCATTGATGCAACTCCCGACGGCGACACGGCCATCCATGGCGACTTGCAGTTCAGCAACGCCATCACCGACGGCGAACACAACTACTTCATCGACTTGGGTGACTTTGCGTATGGCAACCCTCTTTTCGACCTGGGCATGGTGCTGCTTTGCTGCAAATATGACTCCGACGAATTTGTAGAAGAGGTTTTCCACATGTCGAACGCTACCGCCCACAAATTCTGGGATGCCTTTGCGCCGGCATATTTCGGAGCCGATGCCGACATGGCAGAGATTGAACAAAAACTCCGCCCCTACGCCGGACTGAAAACCATCATCATTGAACGCGATGCCCACATGCCTTTCCCAGAATTTCGTGCTTTGATGGACGGAATTCTGTAAAACTCTGGTATTAAAGTTGTTGGGAAGTTTATGACTTACAAATAAACTTCCAGCAACTTGCTTTCGGTGAGCGGCAGCAACTGTGCTTCCGTCGCGATAGCGGGCATCAGCAACACTTCCCCTTTATTCAGCAGGTACTCTTCCGCTTCATAAATGAAAGCCACTCTTCCTTCCAAACAAATATATATCATGGAGGAATCGATGCCGGCATAAATTTTTTCCAGTGGTTTTTCAAAATGTAACAAATTGACATTGAACTTATCACACCGAATTACGGGGGAAGATTTTTCTTTTAAGGGAGTATAAAAAGTGTGATATTCTTTTTCTTCACCGAAATGGATGGCTTCTTCCGCATCGGCGGTATGAAGTTCGCGCGGATTTCCGTTGGCATCAACACGGTTCCAGTCGAAAATGCGGTAGGTGCAGTCGGACGACTGTTGGATTTCGGCCAGCAGCACGCCTTTTCCGATGGCATGCACCGTACCCGCAGGAATGAAAAAAACGTCGCCCGCCGCCACAGGGTAGAAGTTCAACAATTGGTCCACGGTACCCGCCGCCACTGCCGACAGGTAGTTTTCCTTCGTCACCCCTTTTTTGAAGCCCACATACAGTCCCGCTCCAGCATCTGCCTGGACGACATACCACATTTCCGTCTTCCCGTTGGTGCCGTAACGACGTTCCGCCAGCGCATCATCAGGATGTACCTGTACCGACAAATCGTCCTGTGCATCAATGAATTTCACCAACAAAGGGAAGTCGTTACCGAAAGCGTCGAACACTTTGTCGCCAACAAGGTCGCCCATATAAACCTCCGTCAGTTCTTCCAATGTATTGCCTTCCAATGGCAAACCGGCGGCTACTTCGGAGGCCTTGCCGGCGATTCCCGACACCTCCCAACTCTCGCCGCAGTTGGCGATTTTTCCAAAGTTCTTTCCTAATACAGTATTGATTTTTTGACCTCCCCAGATTTTATCAAAATACTGGGTGCGAAATTTTAATGGTGTGAGCATATTCGGTGAAACGGTTAAAGGTGGAAACGGTTAAACGGGGTGAGGGAGATGATGAGAAATGAGGATGCAAAGATACAAATATCTTTTGCTTTTTTGTATTTTTGCAGCGAATAATTTCCGCATTTTCCAGCTATGAGACTTGATAAATTGCTTGTTTTCCGCAAAATTTTCACGTCACGTGAACGCGCACAGGATGCCATTGTGCAGAAAACCGTTTCTGTAAATGGAAAAATCATCGACAAACCCTCGAAAGATATTTCGGAAGATGTTGATATTGAAGTGATTGACATTTTCAACAAGTATGTCAGCCGCGGAGGGCTGAAGTTGGAAAAAGCGATTGTGGATTTTGCGTTGGACTTTAATGGGAAAGATGTTTTGGATGTTGGCAGCTCAACGGGTGGTTTCACCGACTGTGCGCTGAAGCACGGAGCCGCGCACGTAACCGCCGTAGATGTTGGCCATGGTCAGCTCCATGGATCATTGCAAGGGCATCCGCAAGTTCTTTCCATCGAAGACAAAGATTTTCGGGAACTTACGCCCGGCGAGGTCGGCAACCGCAAATACGACTTCATCGTTTCCGACGTCTCCTTCATTTCCCTCACCTATGTCATCCCCTATTTTCTTCCTTTCTTAAAAGAAGATGGGAAATGCGTGTTGCTCATCAAACCACAGTTTGAAGCGGGTCCCTCGTTTTTAAACAAAAGTGGCATCGTGGTTGACGAAAAAGGGTACAAAGTGGCTATTCACCGTGTGGAATTGGAAGCCCTCAACCAAGGACTTCATTTGAACAAAATTTCCATGTCCACTTTATATGAAAAGGTAAAAAATGTGGAATTTCTATCACTTTTTTCACTCACCGACCATCACTTCCACGTTGACTATCCCGCGCTGTTCAAAACGGTAAAAGAGACTAAAAAACTGATTGCAAGTCATTGATTATGAATCATTTTCTACCTACAACAAAAAAAGAGGTTGAGGCGCTTGGCTGGAGCGAATTAGACGTAATCATCATCAGTGGGGATGCGTACGTAGACCACCCCTCATTTGGGCCGGCGGTAATTGGTCGGTGGCTGGAGAAGCAGGGTTTGCGCGTGGCCATCGTTCCTCAGCCCAACTGGCAAGACGACGGTCGCGACT
This sequence comes from Bacteroidales bacterium, assembly GCA_024400785.1. Lineage (GTDB taxonomy): Bacteria > Bacteroidota > Bacteroidia > Bacteroidales > WCHB1-69 > UBA1756. Next base: position 7,069 of record JAKSME010000040.1, on the reverse strand, counting down.
TTGCGAAACTCGGCCGACCGCGCTTGTTCTTCGGCATATCAGCCGGCAACATGGATTCGATGGTGAACCATTACACGGCCACCAAGCGTCTCCGCCACGATGACGCATACACGCCCGGTGGGCAGCACGGCTTTCGCCCCGACTATGCCACAATCGTTTATACCAAATGGTGCAAGCACTTTTTCCCCGATACCCCGGTCGTTATCGGCGGCATCGAGGCATCATTGCGCCGCCTCTCGCACTACGACTACTGGAGCGACTCCCTCAAACCGTCCATCCTGATGGATTGTCCCGCCGATGTGCTTGTTTATGGCATGGGCGAGCGTCCCATGGTCGACTTGGTTCGCATCTTTCAAGATAAAAATTGGAAGGAAAAGCTGAACGAATGTTCTCAAATCGCATTCATTACCAATGATTTACATAAATATGTAGATAAAAAAGAGTGTTTGATGCTTCATCCTTTTGAAAAGGAATTGAGCAACAAACGTTTTTATGGCGAAAATTTTGTTGCTTTTGAAACGGAGAGCAATAAAAAATTCCAGCGAGTGATGGTGCAACCATACAACAAAAAATATCTGGTAATTCGTCCACCGTATCCACCTGCTACAGAGGAAGAAATGGACAGTTACGCGCTGTATGACGTAATGATGAACGCCCCTCATCCGAAGTATGCGAAGCGGGGAGACATTCCGGCATGGGAGATGATCAAAAATTCCATCACCATACACCGTGGTTGTTTCGGGGGGTGCAGTTTCTGTGCCATCACAGCACATCAGGGCCGTTTCATCAGTTCGAGGAGCGAGAGTTCCATTCTGGCGGAGGTGAACGACTTGGCCCAACGGCCTTACTTCAAGGGACATATCAGTGACTTAGGTGCGCCGTCAGCCAACATGTACCGAATGCAGGGGGAAAACTGCGAGGCCTGCAACCAGTGCAGCCGTCCGTCGTGCATCTTTCCAAAAATATGTAAAAACCTGATTATCAACCATAAACCATTAACTCTTCTTTACAAAAAAGCAGCAAAGGTAAAAAATGTCAACCACATCACCATCGGCAGCGGCATCCGCTACGACCTGCTGCTTGCCGACCCGACCACCGACCGCGAGAACGGCCTGACAGCCTATTTCGAAGAGGTGGTTCGCAACCATGTCTCCGGCCGACTCAAAGTGGCGCCGGAACATACAGAAAACAAGGTACTGAACAAGATGCGCAAACCGTCGTTTGACCATTTTTTGGAATTCAACCGCAAGTTCCAACAGTTGAACCGAGCGGCCAAGATGCGTCAGCAACTCGTTCCCTACTTCATTTCCGCTCACCCGGCCTGTACTCTTGACGACATGAAAGCATTGCACAAATCCACTGAAGGGCAGCAGCTTCACATCGAACAAGTGCAAGATTTCACCCCCACTCCGATGACTTTCTCCACCGCGATGTATTTCTTGGGGTTCGACCCTTATACGGGAGAAAAAGTCTTCAGTGCCAAAAGCCGAGGGGAAAAAGAAAAACAAAAAGGAATGTTTTTTCAAAATAAAAAACATCCTTAATAAAATATATTTGTACTTTTTGCGTTTATGAGGCGCAAAAATTTGTGTTACCAAATAAAATTAAATCATCAATAATGAAAAAAATTCTTTTAATTGTCGCTGGAATTCTTTTACTCTCAACCACTTCCCTTCATGCTCAATACATTCCTGGTGGCCCGTACGATTACACCGGAAAAGAACTCAACACCATCACGACGGCCGTTCCGTTCTTGTTGGTTGCCCCCGATTCCCGCGCCGGTGCAATGGGTGATATGGGTGTGGCAACTTCCGCAGATGTCAACTCTCAACATCACAACCCTTCCAAGTACGTTTTCAACAAAAACAAATTCGGTATCTCCGTTTCCTACAGTCCGTGGCTCCGTAAGTTGGTGAATGACATTAACTTACTTTATCTTTCCACCTACTACAAAATTACAGATAACGATGCTCTCTCTTTCTCCCTCCGTTATTTTTCACTGGGTGACATTTCTTTCACCGATGTCAACGGCGAACCGATGGGAGACCAAAAACCGAATGAATTTTCTATCGACCTCGGTTACACCCGTAAATTGATTGACGAATTGTCCATCGCCATCACCCCGCGCTTCATTTATTCCAACCTTACCGCAGGCCAATACGTTGAAGGTCAGGAAACTAACGCTGGTCTCGCTGGTGCCGCCGACGTATCTCTGTTCTATGAACAAGACTTCGGTTTCAAGAAAAACAAAGACATGAACAGCACCTTGCGTGCCGGTTTGAACATCTCCAACATTGGTAACAAAATCTCCTACTCTTCGGGTACTTTGCGTCGAGACTTTCTTCCCACCAACCTCAAGTTGGGCGTAAGTTACACCGTTGAATTTGACCAATATAACAAGTTGATGGCCGGTGTTGAATGCAGCAAATTGTTGGTTCCCACCAATCCGGTTTACAAAACCGACTCCACAGGCCACATCGAATACGATGCCGCCCTCAACCCCATCATCTTGGCGGGTAAAAACCCCGATGTATCTGTAGCACAGGGTATTTTCCAATCTTTCGGTGACGCTCCCGGCGGCGCAAGCGAAGAGTTCAAAGAAGTCAACTGGTCTGTGGGGTTGGAATACAGCTACCGCGACCTTCTCTTTGTCCGCGCAGGGTATTTCTACGAACATCCCACCAAAGGCAACCGTCAGTTCATCACCGTCGGGGCTGGCATCCACTACAGCATCTTCGGACTCGACGTTGCTTATCTTTTCACCGTTGACCAGCACCACCCGCTGGAAAACACCCTACGTTTCACCCTCAGCTTCGACTTCAAGTCTTTCGACAAGCAAGAAATCAAGACGCAGGGCAGAATCCAAATGAACTAATAACGAAATGGATTTCAGAATCGGTTTCGGTTACGACTCACACCGCCTATCCGAAGGTTTGTCCCTCCGTTTAGGCGGTGTTGACATTGTTTCCGACTTTGGCTGTGTGGCGCATTCCGATGGGGATGCCGTCATCCATGCTTTGTGCGATGCGTTGCTCGGTGCCGCCGCATTGGGCGACATCGGCACCCATTTCCCCGACAATGACGATGCATACAAAGGTATCGACAGCACTTTGCTGTTGGAAAAAACAGTAGACCTTCTGCACCAGCAAGGTTGGCGCGTGAATAACGCCGACATCACAATTGTGCTGGAGCGACCGAAGTTAGCAACTTATAAACCATTGATGCAGATACGTTTGGCAGAATTAATGCGGGTAAATACCGATGTGGTTTCTGTAAAAGCGAAGACGAATGAAAAGATGGGAGCCATCGGACGCGGCGAAGGTGTTGCTGTAACTGCCGCCGTAACAGTAGTGCGAGAGGGTGATAATTAACCGGTTTCACGTTTAACCGTTTAACCGAATAAAAAAAGTTGTAATTTTGCCGCTGCAAACGAAAGGGGTGCCGAAAGGCTGAGATTACACCCAATGAACCTGATACGGGTAATGCCGGCGTAGGGAATTTAGCGCGAATCTTCATTTACCTCCTTTCAATTATTAATCTGTAATGATTTGATATTCATTTCATTACATAAAAAATTGATAGGAATGAAACGTTTTCCAAATCTCATCATCATCTTGGCCATCGTTGTGATGGCTTGTGGGCGCATGGTTGCGCAAAATGCAGACAGTACAGAAAATTTACCGACAGTTTTGCTTCCAGGACTGAAAATCATCTCGTCGGCACCGACGGGAGACCACGTTTTTTCGGAAAGTACTGTTAGTAAAACGGACATTGAGCGAAACATCGGCAATGGCAGCGTGAACAACCTGTTTGATCGGGCGACATCGATGGTGACCACCTCCGACGCAGGAACGGGCGTGGGGTACACCTACATGCGTATCCGCGGCATCGACCACACCCGTATCAATGTAACTATCAACGGGATAGCATTCAACGATGCAGAATCGCAGGGCTCGTGGTTCGTAAACGCACCCGACCTTGCTGCCAAGGTACAGTATGTTGACATCCAACGCGGTGCCGGCACTTCCAACAACGGTGCATCTGCTTTCGGGGCCTCCATGAACTTTGTCACCCTCACCCCCTCCGCCACGCCCTACGTGCAACTGAGCAGCAGTGCCGGCTCTTTCTACACCTTCCGCAACTCCATCTCTGCCGGAACCGGCATCATCAAAAACCGCTTCTCCGCTGACATTTCCTACTCTAACATCCTGAGCCGCGGATACATAGAACATGCTTCGGCCAAACTTCATTCTCTCTTTTTTACCGCAGACTATCGCATTCTCAACGAAAAAAAGAACAAAGAGTACGGCCGTTTGAAATTCAACCTTATTTATGGAAATGAAAAAACCGGCCTCGCCTGGAACGGCGTTCCCTTCGATTCGCTCAACACCAACCGTCGCTACAACAGCTGCGGCGAATATTACGACGAAGACGGAAATCGCCAATATTACGAAAATCAAACCGACAACTACCAACAAACCCACTACCAACTTCACTATGAGTGGGATAAAAAGATTACCGAAAAACAGAAAATCCAGCTTCATGCCGCGCTTCACCTCACCCGCGGAAAAGGTTATTACGAAGAGTATCAAGATGATACGTACGCTGGAACCTATGGTCTCTCCTTCTTTCCCACCGATGAGTTCGGCAATGAAAGCACCATGGATGCAATTACAAGAAAGTGCATGGACAACTATTTTTATGGTGGAATTTTCAACTTTTCACACACCATCAACCGCAATTTCACCTGGACGGTGGGCGGCGCTGTCAACCGCTATGACGGCAAAGAATTCGGCACATTGGAGTGGCTGCAGTACAATGTGAATGTGGGCAAAAGCGCACATTGGTACGATGGCACCGGCGACAAACGTCAATACAATGTATATGGCAAAGTGATTTCTACCATATTCCATCCCTACAGTCCTCATAAAACATTGATGTACGCAGACTTACAGTACCGGTGCATCGACTACCGCATCGGCGGGGCGAACGCCAACATGCTCAATGTAGCGCAGACATACATGTGGCATTTTCTCAATCCGAAGGTTGGTGTGGCGCACACTTTCCTCACAAAAATCTTCAAACACGAGTTGTACTACAACTTTTCTGTTGCCAACCGCGAACCCACCCGTTCCGACCTTACGGAATCTGACATCGAAAACCGCCCGAAACCGGAAACCATGTACGACTTCGAGCTGGGTTACCTATTGAAAGATTACGGGCACAAGAATCTGACTATCAGCGTAGACGGCTACTTTATGTATTACAGAGACCAATTGGTGCTGACAGGGGAAATCAACAGCGTGGGCGCGGCCGTTATGACCAATACCGACAAGAGTTTCCGTACCGGATTGGAATTTTCCGTAGCTTATCGACCGCTGAAATGGTTTCAGTGGAATGTGAACGGCAACTTCTCAATGAACAAAATTTTGGATTACACGGAGTATGTTGACGACTGGGATACAGGAGAGCAGCGCGAGAAACATATCGGTACAACCAACATTTCATTTTCACCTAATATAGTGATTAACAATGAATTATTATTTACTCCGGTGAAAAACTTCGATATCAGTTTTGTCACTAAATTCGTCAGCAGGCAGTATATTGACAATTCCAGTCGCAAAGAGTACTCCATTGATCCATATTGTGTGAACAACTTGCAACTGAGTTACAAGATTGCGACAAAGCCGATTCCGGAGATTGGATTTTTCTTCCTAATCAACAACATTTTCAACGCAAAATACGAGAGCAACGCTTGGTTGTACCGATACTACTTAGGTGGCGAAGAGTGCCGGATGGACGGATACAACACCCAGGCAGGCATCAACTTTATGGGGGGAATTACGCTGAAATGGTAACAGAATTCTATTTGTAGAAGCCCATTTCATCGATACACTTTTCCACCTTCGGATGCAGGAAATACTTGACTGACTTACCGTTAGCGATAGAGTTACGCACCATTGTCGCCGAAATCTCAATTTGAGGGGCGGGAACGAATTTTACATTGGGCAATTCTTTCCATTTTCCTGCGTCGCAATTGGGGCGCGGATAGACGTAAATGGAAAAATTATCAAGAATAAATTGGTAGTTTTTCCATTTATCAATATTTTGCAGGTTGTCCTCCCCCATGATGAGGGCGAACTCCTTACCTGGGTATTTTTCCTGAAGATGTACCAACGTGTGAGAAGTATAGGATGGGATGGGAAGATGAAATTCGATGTCGCAAGAGCGGAAACGGGCGTCGTCTTCCACCGCCAGGTTAACCATATAGAGGCGCTGGTGTTCGCTCAAGAGAGACTCTTTCTTTTTCAGAGGATTGTTGGGGGAAACCACGAACCAAACCTCTTTAAGGTCAGTATTTTCCACAAAATACTCAGCCATAATGAGATGGCCGATATGTATCGGGTTGAAAGAACCGAAGAAGAGGCCTATTTTTGGCATAAGAAATCTTGGATGAGTTGGTTGGTTTCGCGGCGGGCGATTTCAAGGTCGTCGTTGATAATCGTAACATCAAACTGGTGAGCGAAACTCATTTCGTATTCCGCTTTGTCGACGCGTTTTTTGAGCGACTCCGGCGTTTCGGTGCCGCGGCCGAGGAGACGTTCCTTCAGACTTTCGAGTGTGGGCGGTTGGATGAAGATGGAGAGTGCGCGCTCGCCATAAAACTTTTTGATGTTGATGCCGCCGAGGACGTCAACATCGAAAATCACAACTTTGCCTTCATTGCCCAAGCGGTCAACTTCCGACTTGAGCGAACCGTAATACTGTCCCTTATACACTTCCTGCCATTCCAGAAGAGCGCCATCGTCAATGCGTTTTTGAAATTCGGGAACTGAGATGAAATAATAGTCTTTTCCATCGGTTTCCATCTCGCGTTTGGCACGAGTAGTGGCAGAAATTGAAAAAGAAAGGTTCGGATTTTGTTCCAAATGGTACATCAAAGTTGTATTATGATATTGATGAGCAGCTTCGTGAAGATACCGATGCCCTTTCCGGTCATACGAATTTTGCGTAAACTGCTTGCATTTCAAATAGTCAGATGGTATGATATGTTTGTTATTTTTTAGGT
>JAKSME010000004.1 GCA_024400785.1 Bacteroidales bacterium | reverse complement strand
AAGAGATGACTTCCTTGCGGCGCGACAACTTTTCGCGCACCACTTTTCTCAATATCCCATTGCCTTTGCCGTGCAAAATGCGCACTTGGTGAATGCTGAGCAACACAGCTTCGTCGATATAGGGTTCCAAAATGTCGGCCACTTCATCGGCGCGCACCCCGCGAATGTCTAATGTCGGATTGAAAGAAGCCACCTTTTCATTCATAAGGTCGCTCAACGTACTCCCACCTCCGATTCTGACACCGTGCTTCTTCACATCCTTCGCCTCCTTCTTGCTGATTTTCGTGTGTTGTTTAAGCGAAGTTCGGAAGGAAACAGAATTGAAATACACCACCACATCCTGACCGTTGATGCTGGAGACTTCTCCAACAGTCTGTATATCAACCATGAATACAGAGTCGCCGACATGGATTTCCGGATCTTCCACCTTTTTTTCTTCTTTAGGTTGAAGCGGCTTGGTGAATTTGAGGGGCACGGCGGGTTTCGGGCCTTCGTTTTTTTCAAAATGCTCTATTTCGGTACGCATCTGTTCCTTTGCCTGCTCCGTCTCCTTACGGATGGCGCGTGTTTTCGTCGGTTCCGCCTTCGCCTCCTTAATATCGCGTATCGTCTTTTCTATCACCTTGTTAGCATTGTCGATAATGGAAGTTGCTTGATTTTTGGCCTTTTGCAAAATCTCCTTACGGTGTTTTTCCAATTCACCGAATTTCTCCCCATATTCAGTCACCATCTTAGCCAGTTGTTCATCGGCGGCGCGTACCATTTTCAACTTTTCATCAATCTCCAACTTGGCCACCTCGATTTCTTGCAACTTACGTTCATAGTCGATTTGGGCAGTTCCCGACTTTTCAATCGCACTGTCGATAATAGACTGCGGGAAACCGATTTTTTGTGCGATTTCGTAAGTGAAAGAGCTTCCGGGATTGCCGACCTTCAGCATAAATAACGGTCGCAACTGTGTGGTATCGAACAACATAGCTCCGTTGACGGATTCCGGATATTTATCGGGAAACATTTTGAGATTCCCGTAATGTGTGGTCACAACGCCGAAAGCATCGCTTTGGTAGAAAGCCTCCAGAGCGGCCTCGGCCATCGCAGCACCCAGCGTGGGCTCTGTCCCGGAACCGAACTCATCAATCAAAAACAACGATTTTTCGTTCAGATTTTCCAGCATCACTTTCAGATTCCTAAGATGGGAACTGTATGTACTGAGGTCATTTTCAATGGATTGCTCGTCACCCATGTCGATAAAGAAATCGGAAAAGATGCTCATTTCCGACTGCTCGTCGGCAGGTACGAGCAAACCGCATTGCAACATATACTGCAACAGTCCTATAGTCTTCAAACACACAGACTTACCTCCGGCATTCGGTCCAGAAATGATTAAGATGCGCTGTTGCGGATTCAGCTCTAAATTGAGGGGTTGAACTTTTTTATCTAAAGACTTGAATTTCAAAAAGAGGAGCGGATGAACGGCTTTATGGAGATGCAAGATGGGAGATTCCATCAGATGTGGCAACCCCGCTTTGATGTCGATGGCGAAAAGAGCCTTGGCGCGAACGAAGTCGATATGTCCTATAAAGTGGTGATATTCACGAAGATTTGGTATTGAGGAACGGATTTCGTTGGTGAGATGGGTGAGGATTTTGATAATTTCGCGTTTTTCGGCATTGATGAGGTCACGCAATTCGTTGTTGGCGGCAAAAACCTCGGTAGGTTCGATGAAGACTGTTTGACCTGTGGCGGACTCGTCGTGGATGAAACCTTGGAGGCGGCGTTTGAACTGTGCCTGCACGGGGATGCAGAGACGGCCGTCGCGGATGGTCATTTCGGCATCTTCTTTGGCGATACCGTCTTGTTTGGCCTGTGTCAACAGCTTGCGGATGCGGCGGTCGGCATCGTTGGAAATGCGTATCATTGTTGTTTTGATGCGTTTCAACTCTTCGGAAGCGTCATCGCGCAACCCGCCTTTCGGATCCAAAATACGGTTGATGGAGGCCAACAACTCTTTTTCCAACAAAACATCCTCGCACTTCGCCCACAGGTTCGGATATTTTCCATCCTCATGGCGAACACGGAAATAAACCACCGCATTGATGACCGCCTGAATGAGATTGCGAAGGTCGGCCAACTCATCCACCTCAATATAAGTGCCGTCGATGGCGATGTGCGCCAACACCGGCAAAAGGTCGTTGTACTCCTGTGCCGGAAACGGATCGTCCATCAAAAGAACCTCCTTGAACTCATTGGTTTCCAAAAGGTTGACAGTAATTTCCGATAAATCGGCACTATAACTCATCGACTCCACCTCTCGCCTTCCCATAGCACTAATGCACCGGGCCGTCAGCAATTGGCGAATCTGTTCAAAACCTATTTTTTCTTCAAAAGTGGATGGATAAATCATGGAGGCGAAAAGCCGTTAGCTGTTTGAAAATTAAAGATTTAAATGTTCAAAATTGAGTCTGCAAAAGTATAACATTTTTTTCAATTTAATAGTCCGACCTCCCTAACAATTTTTGTATTTTTGCCGCTCATTTTTTAGCAAAAACAAAAAAAGAAAACTCAATGAAGAAATGTATCGTTTTAGGCCTGATTTTATGCCTAACCATGATGGCAGCCATTGCCTCTCCCGTGGATTCCACCCGCGCAAAAAAATTAGCTTCAAACTTTTGGAATCTTCACGTCACACCTTCCAGAAATGGACAGCAAGATATTGAATTTCAGAATCTTGCTATACAAATGGGATTTTCTCAAATTTACGTTCTGCAAAACATCAACGGCGAAGGTTTCGTCATCATTTCTGCCGACGACCGCGCCATTCCCGTGCTGGGATACGCCGAGCACGGCCGCATCGACGTCAGCAACGTGCCCGACAACTTCCGTGCATGGTTGCAAGGTTGCAATAGCGAAATCCAGCACGCGGTGGACAGCCGGGTGGCACAAAATGAGACGGCGGCCGCTGAGTGGAACGCCCTGTCCGCCGGCATCGCCCTCGCCCCCAAGTCACCCACTGCGGTGAGCCCGCTGCTATCCACCACCTGGGACCAGGGCAGTCCGTACAATGCACTCTGTCCGGGCGGCGCCTTCAACAGATCTCCCGTCGGATGCGTTGCTACGGCCATGGCACAAGTGATGAAATATTGGGCTTATCCGCCCAAAGGCCAAGGCAGCCATTCCTACACCTGCTCCTACTTCGGCTCCACACTATCGGCCAACTTTGGCAATACCACCTACAGTTGGAGCAGCATGCCCAATTCCGTTTATAGCAGCAATACCCAGGTAGCCACCATTTCGTACCACTGCGGAGTGAGCGTGGAAATGAACTATACCCCCGATGGTTCCGGCGCACAAACCATTTCGTATTACGACAACGACTACTGCGCCGAACACGCACTGAACAGATTCTTCGGCTACAGCAACGCCATTCACGGAGAACGCAAAAGCCAATTCACCGACAACGAATGGATTCAAATGCTGAAAACCGAGTTAGATGCCAGTCGTCCAGTTATTTATAGCGGCTTCGACAGCGACAATACCAGTGGTCACTGCTTTGTTTGCGACGGTTACAACAACAACAACCAGTTCCACTTCAACTGGGGCTGGGGCGGCAGTTATGATTGTTATTGTACCATTTCTTCCCTCATTCCCGGCGGTACCGGCTGGGGCGGAGGAAATGGCAATTTCTCCTACAACCAGCAGGCCCTCTTTGATGTCCAGCCGCCCGTGTTGGTTCTCGGTTCCGCATTTTCCATCACCCCGGCCTCCGGAACCACAGTCGAACACGGCGTCAGCCACTCCTTCACTGCTACCGTTAGAAACAGCAAAAACACCAGCTTCAACGGCAGTTTAAAACTGGTCATCGAAACCGAAGATGGAGTTTTGAAGCAGGTTATTCAAGAATATCCCAATATCACCATTAGTGGAAACAGCACCAACAGCAAAACCTTCACCAGTGTAATTACCACTTTGCCAGGGAATTACAAGCTCACCCTCTATTACAAAGCCAACACCAGCACCGAATGGACCAACGTCGGTATCGGAAATGGCTCCAACCGCCTCGACATCACCGTGGTACTGAATCCCGACAGTTTCGAAAACAATAACACCACCGGCACGGCCTACACTTTCACGCCCAATTTTTCCAACAACCAAGCCACCATCAACACCACCGGAGCCAACATCCACGTGGGCGACAATTTCGACTACTACAAATTCGACTTGCCGGCCGGCTACCGCTACAACGTGGAATCCACCCTTTATGATTCCCAAAACAACCCGCAACAGTATTCCGGAAACATTCAAATGCGCGTTTCCATCAACAACGCCGCCTGGGCCATGCTGCAAGACACCACCTCTGGCAGTTTCGCGCTGGAAAATGGCGGTCCCGTCCTCTACAAGGTTTGGCCCGCAGTGTCAGGCACCGTAGGCACTTACCTGCTTTCCACCAAAATCACCCGAACCCCCAACACAGGAATCGATGACGCAGAGGAGACCGGTGACGTCGCCGTCTATCCCAATCCAACCTCCGGCATTTGCCATGTGGAATGCGAGAGCGGCGAAGGTCAGTGCTTTATCTATGACGTTTTTGGTAAATTGCTGATTTCTAAAAATATAGAAGGGGAAATTACAGATTTGGACCTTTCTGATTTCGCTATTGGCACCTACATCATCCACATTATCAACGAAAATGGGAATGTGTTCACTCAAAAAATCATCAAACGATAAAACAAAAAGAAATCATCATGAAATCAAGTATTTGGGAAATTCTCATGCTGCTCAGTTTTGCAAGCAGTTGGCCCGTTTCCATCGTCAAGGCCCTTCGCACCAAAATCGTCATCGGTAAAAGTCCCATCTTCATGAGCATCATCATTTTCGGATACATCATGGGCATCATCCACAAAATCATCAACTGCCCCGGCGACTACGTGGTATGGCTGTACGTTTTCAACATGCTCATCGTTGGTTTCGATCTTTTCCTTTATTTTCTTTACATAGGAAAGAATAAAAAGGAGATGATGTTGAACAAGAAATAGGGGAAATTTCCAGTTTGAAACGGCATAAAAATTCGGAGAAAAATCGGGCTTTTTGACCCGATTTTTTTCATTTTTGAGACAGCGTAATTGGATTTTTATTTGTAATTTTGCCGATTGTCTAAAAAAGTAAATTTATGAAGGTATATATTGCATCAGACCATGCTGGCTACGAATTAAAAGAGGCCATCAAGAAACAGTTTTCCAACCTATATGAATGGGAAGATTTCGGGACTCATTCAACGGAAAGTGTTGATTATCCTGACTTTGCGCATCCGTTGGCCGAAGCTGTTTCCCAAGATGCAAACGCACGCGCCATCCTGATTTGCGGTACTGGCAACGGTGTCGCCATCACCGCCAACAAGCACGCCAATGTACGCGCCGCCCTCTGCTGGAACAAAGAAATTGCAGCTTTGGCACGCCAACACAACAACGCCAATGTCCTCGTGATGCCCGCCCGCTTCATCGAACAAGCCACGGCATTCACCCTGGTAGAAACCTTCTTCGCCACCGAATTCGAAGGAGGCCGACACGAAAGAAGAGTACAAAAAATCAACTTGTAAGCCATGGAAATTTCACAAAACGCTCCGCTCGATTACATCTTGTCCTGCACAAATATCATCCGACATGATTTCATCGAGGACATGGAGAACCGACTCATCACCTTCGAACGCAAAATGAAGGACAAGAACTTCAAAGTGCTGTGGATTTCTGATGAAGAAGAACTGACACAAACCTTTTCCAACCTGCTGCCCAACAAACCATACAATAAGGTTTGCTTCGATTTGACACACACACCGGAAAGTTTCCATGACATTAAGGGAGTCAAACAGATTCACTTCGCCGATGTGGAAAGCGGTAAAACCAGTGCCACCTACCTCTTCACCCAGGCCGACTTTGCCATCGTTGAAACCGGCACCCTCGTACTGCTCAACAAAAGCACCAGAAACTGCCTCAATCGCGTTCCAAACATCTTCATCTTACTGGATATCAGCAAGATGATTAACCGTGCTGCAGATTTGGAAACCATCTTATATGTCCGCTCTTTCTACCAAAACCAGAAATTTCTTCCCGATGATGTGAAACTCATCAACAAACCCTTCCAGTTGGTGGAGAAAAACATGTCATCTTCCTTAGACAAATACGCAAAACAATCTGTAGATATCACCATCCTCTTGTATGACAACGGAGTATCACGAATCATGCAAAATAACATTTTGCGTGAATCACTCTATTGCATCGACTGCGGTGCGTGCAAAACCGTCTGCCCCATCTACAATTACACAAAAGAGCTTTCCCCCATCGGCATAGTTCGCGACAACTGCCTACACCACGCCAACAACCCCGAACATATTACCAAAAATGCCATGCTCTGCGGCAACTGCGACCAAGTATGTCCCGTCCAAATTCCCATTTCTTCTTTGATTCTCAAAGAAATAGAACTTGCCCGCAAAGTCCACCCCAACAGAAACAGCGTAGCTTCTGTTTTTGAAAAAAGAAAAAAACTGAATAAAATGAACGGTGCATTCCGCAGACATTTCTTTACGAAGAAACTCTTCGGGAAAAATAAGATGCTGTACTCATACTTCAAACAACAAAAAGACGCCTTCTATAACTATACATGGATGCAAGAACACGGTGAAAATGACTAACAACCAGGAATTTATCAAGCAAAAGATTAAAGAATTCGTCCATAAGTATTACTTAAACAAGTTGCTTAGGGGCGCATTGCTGTTCATCATCATTACGTTGATGGTGTTCATCACGTACACGCTCCTGGAATATTTCTCCTACTTCAACACCACCGTCCGCTCCATCCTTTTCTACTCCTATCTGGCGGTCTTCGCCGCAACTTTCGTCTTCTACGTTGCCATCCCGCTCCTCAAGATTTTTGGCATCGGCAAACAGCTGACAGCCACCCAAATCGCTTCAATCATCGGCAAACATTTTCCTGAAATCGATGATAAGCTGCTGAACCTCTTCCAACTGGAAGCGATGAAAGAGGCTGGCGACTGCAAAAGCGCTGAACTTCTCTCCGCCGCCATCGATACCAAAATCGAAAAAATCAAACCCTTCCCCTTCGTCAAAGCCATCAACTTCCAGCACACCCGCAAATACGCAAAATGGGCACTCATCCCCGTTCTTCTTTTCGTCGTCATCTTCAGCGTACGCAGCGAGATCTTCACCCAGTCCACCGAACGCATCGTCAACCACGACAAATTCTACGTAAAACCCGCACCCTACTCCTTTACCGTTCAAAATAAAAAACTCTCCACTTTCCAAAATGAAGACTTCGTCCTCAATGTCAAAGTCAACGGAAAAGAAACCCCCAACGCGGTATACATAGAACTCGGAAACCGCAAATACCAAATGTCAAAAAACGACAACATCCACTTCTCCTACACCTTCAAAAACCTCCAGTCTGACACCAAATTCCACATCTATACCGACGAAGTCACAACCCCCGAATACACCCTCAGCGTACTCCCCAAACCCGTCATCGTAAGTTTCGCCATGACGCTCCACTACCCCGCATATCTCCACAAAAACGATGAAACCATCGACAACAACGGTGACGCCACCATCCCCGACGGCACACAAATCACTTGGTCGTTCTATACCCGCAATACCGACCGCCTCCAATTCATCATCAACGATGAAAAAGAATCCGTAAAACCCGAAAAAGGCATCTTCAAAATCTCCAAAATCGCACGATGCTCCTTCGGATACGCCGTCGCCAACAACAACCAATTCTGCATTTCTACCGATACCCTCAAACACAACATCAACATCGTTCCCGACCAATACCCCGATATCTCCGTCATCAGTCAGGCCGACTCCGTCCTCCCCGACCGCATCTACTTCAAAGGCACCATCCACGATGATTACGGCTTCTCCAAAGTCCAATTCGTCTACTCCAAATACGACAAAGACAACAACCTGCTCGAAGCCAACAAAGTACAAAACATCAATGTCAACTCTTCTTTAACCGTTCAAGACTTCTACCACTATTTCGATGCTGGCACCCTCATGCTTGACCCCGGACAACATATTGATTATTTCTTCCAAGTATTTGATAACGATGGAGTTAATGGACCAAAGTCTGCCAGAAGCACCACCGAAACTTATCGCGTGATGACGGAAGAAGAAATCGACAAACAACTCGAAAATTCCAACAGCCAAGCCAAAAACGACCTCCAGGAAATGGCTCAGGATTCTAAAGATTTGTTGAAGGAAATCGACAAACTCCAACAACAAATGATGCAAAACAAAGAAATGACCTGGCAGGACAAAAAGAAATTGGAAGAGCTCACCCAACAGTACGAAGAACTGAAAAAACAGATCGATGAGATGAAAAAGTCTCAGGATCAACAAGATATGATGGAGGATAAATACAAAAACATTCCTGAAAACCTCATCAAGAAACAAAAGGAACTGGAAGAACGCTTCAACAACGTCCTTTCGGATGAAATCAAGGAAATGTATGAAAAACTCCAAAAAATGATGGACCAACTCAATGAGAAAAACAATAAAGAGGATGCGAAAAAGGCGGTCCAGGAAGTGAAACAAAACACCGAAGAACTCAACAAAGCCCTTGACCAGCAACTTGAACTTTTCAAGCAACTCGAATTTGAAAAGAAATATAACGACATTATCGACAAAACCAAGAAACTCTCCGAAGAACAAAAGGCGCTTTCCAAACTCAGCGAACAAAAGGCCATTGACAAAGAGGAACTTCTGAAAAAGCAACAAGATATTGAAAAACAATATAATGAGTTGAAAAAAGATTTGAATGATCTTGAAAAACTCAACCAAGGGCTTGAAGATCCCAACAAACTCGCCAACACGAAAGATTTGCAAAAACAGATTGAACAGGACTTCAAGGACAGCAAAGACGCGCTGAGCAAAAACAACCGCAACAAAGCGGCTGGCAGTCAGCAGGATGCAGGTGAAAAGATGGAAGAAATGGCCGACAAAATGGAAGACAACATGTTGGACAACGAAGAAGAGAATTTGGAAGAAGACATCGAGAGTTTGCGACAGATTTTGGACAATCTGGTGCAGATTTCCTTCAACCAGGAAAAGAACATGGAGCGTCTCCGCCCGCTCAACCAACACTCCTCACAAATCACAGACATCACCCGCGCGCAACACAACCTCCGCGAAAACATGGAAATGATTGCCGACTCGCTCAACGCGCTGGCCCGCCGCCAAAGCGCCGTGAAACCTTTTATCAACGAAGAAGTTGGCAAAATCAACAACTACATCGATGCCGCTGTCGCCTCCCTCAACAACGGAAAAGTACAAAACGCACTCGCCCAACAGCAATACGCCATGACCAGCATGAACAACCTGGCACTAATGCTGGCAGAATCGATGAAAGAGGTAAAACAGAAACAAAGTGAGTGCAAAAACTGCAAAAATAAAAAGAGCGGAAAAGGCTCTTGCAGCAATCCCGGCGGCAAAGGAAAAACCAAAACCGCCCGTGAACTGCAACAACAGCTCAACCGGCAAATGGAGGCTCTCAAACGCTCCATGGAACAAGGCCAAAAACAAGGTGAAAAGCCAAACCAACAAGGCAATAACGGCCAGTCAATGAGCGAACAGCTGGCAAAACTGGCCGCTCAGCAGGAAGCCATCCGCAAGATGATGCAAGAATATGAAGACGCTCTCAAATCACAAAACGGCGTTGGAGATAAAGCCGTTGAACAGATGATTCGAGATATGGAAAAAACTGAAAAAGAACTGGTTAATAGACAGATTACTGCAGAAACAATCAAACGACAAAAGAATATCGAAACACGAATGTTGGAAAGTGAACGCGCCCAAATGCAACGCGAACAAGACGAAAAACGCGAAAGCACCGAAGGTCGCGACATCATCAATCCCAACCCGCCCAAAGAATGGAACGTGGACAAAAAAACGCAACAACAAACCGAAATGCTAAAGTCCATTCCCGCCAATCTGAATTATTATTACAAAGAAAAAGTCAACCAGTATTTTTATAACATAGAATAAATCAATTACCATGTATAATATTGAATTACAAAATCTCACTTTACAGGATGCCCAAAATCGCATTCTCGGCGCAGTAGAAAATATCTGCGACAGTTTCCATCTGGATGAACAATTCGGCACCATTTCTTACGGAATGCACGAACTGATGTCGCTCGTGGAACGCTGCAGCGAAACGCAATTCACCAACTTTACAGTCAATTTCTACGTTGAAAGCGACCGCATCTCCGTTCAATTACTCAACTTCAACAGTTTGACCGAAGTCGCCCAAATGATCGACAAAGCCAGTTTCAACGATGCCGACACAGCAGCATTCACCGTTGCCTGCCTTACCGACAAACACGAACTTCGCAACAACGGCCAGGAACTCTGGTTCGACATCATGGTGACACCCACTTTCGACACCGTTGACCGCGCCGCCATCCTTCAGCAGAACACAAAAAAGGTGGAGAATTTATAATCCGCCACCACACAATACAAAGAGGGCCGTAGTTCACTACCACGGCCCTCTTTTTTACTATTTATTACAGCCCAATTCCGTCTTCTTCTTGTTCATCAATGAACCCAATTCGGTAACTCCAGGCTGCGATTTTACATGCAGTTCATTTGCAATATCCTTATTGTCAGTAATTAACGCATTAAAATCGCGCGTAAATTCCAACTGACACTGGTCAACAGCCGCACAAGTTGTGCATCCGTTTACTTTCACTTTGTAAACGCCAATCAACTCGTCAAAAGCCGCAAAAGCCGCTGGTTCTTCCGTTTCCGCCTTCTTTACCTCCGAGGAATCCTTGCCCATTACATTGTCAAGTACGCCTTTCGACGTTTTACTGTCACAGGCAACAAACATGGCCACTGCCACTAATAAATAAATCAAAAAGAATTTTTTCATACTATATTATATATTGGATTTTTTTCGATTGATAAAAAAGCGGCAACAGACCTTCCACCACATGAAGGCCCACAAGAGACCGACACACCAGCCGCAAAGGATATCAATGGGGAAATGCACCCCCATATAAATGCGGCTATAGGAAAGCAGCAAACTCCACAGAAGCGCGGTTGGCAACAGCCAACGACGCTGCTCCCTGAAACAAAGAATGAGAAAAAGGGCAAAAGCAGCCGTATTGGCCGCATGCGCCGATGGAAAGCCGTATTGCCCTCCATAATAGAGTTTTCCCTCAGGATTCGCTACAAGCTGGATTTGATCCGCTATCTGCTCCGTATGAGACGGCCGCGACCGCTGTATCGTGCGCTTCAACAAATTACAGGTCTGGTCCGTACACAAAATAATGAGCGCAACCGTTAATGCCACCCAAAACCCGCTTTTTTTGAATTTTTTGAAGATAAAAAAGAGCGTGACCAAATAAACTGGAAGCCAAGTCCACGTTTGTGTTACCACATAAAAAAAACGGTCGGCCCATGGACTGTGCATTCCATTGAGGAATAAAAATACATCCGTGTCAACTTGCGGAAAAACCATATTATTCAAAATCAGGGTAAAGCAAATACTGGGAACGAATGGCTTTGAATTTGTCAAGGTCTTCCTTCCAAGAAGCGCGAATCTCGTCCTCGCTCACACCGTAAATAATCTGCTTTTGTAACTCGTCGTTGCCTGCCAGTTTGTTGAAAAAACCGTTGGAAAGGAAAAATTTCGACTGATTGGGGAAGTCGCGATAAGCCAATTGGAGAAAAGCCACATTGAAGAGGTTGAAAGAGTTCAGGTGGGCCGTTGCCACAGCGGTAAGTTGGTAACCTCTGCACTCTTGACCGTTATATGGTGGATTTTCGGAAACGCCCTTGATGGGATGCGGGGTAAATAAGAAGTCACCGGACTGCATTTCAGGGCAGCCGAACATTTCGAAAGGGCGGTCGGTGCCACGGCCGACACTGACGTTGGTCCCTTCAAACAGACAAAGCGAGGGATAGAGGAAAACGGCCGCATCGCTCTGCAGATTCGGTGAAGGCGCAATAGGAAGCGAATAGCGCATCGTATGGTCATAGTCTTGCATCTTCACCACTGTGAGATCACACTTCACCCCATTGTCCAGCCATCCTTCCCCATTAACCATCAGTCCGTACTCACCGATAGTCATGCCATGCACCACAGGGACACAGTGCATGCCAACGAATGAACGGAATTTAGGTTTCAACACCGGGCCGTCAACGAAATAGCCGTTAGGGTTGGGGCGGTCGAGAATGATGACTTTTACGCCGTTTTCGGCGGCGGCTTCCATCACATAGTGCAACGTGGAAATGTAGGTGTAAAAACGGCATCCCACATCCTGAATGTCAAAAACAATCACATCCACGCCCTTGACTTGCTCAGGTTGCGGTTTCTTGTTGTTTCCATATAATGAAACAATAGGCAGACCGGTTTTGCTGTCAACGGAAGACTGGATGTGGGCCCCTGCTTCGGCATCGCCGCGGAAACCGTGTTCCGGACAGAAAATCGTGGTGACATTCACACCGCGAGAAAGCAGCGTGTCCACCAAATGTGCATTTCCCACCATGGAGGTGTGATTGCCGCAAACGGCCACTCGTTTGCCTTGCAGCAATGGAAGGTACTCGTCCATTAATGCGGCTCCCACAACGGGCTGTGCCATTGTGGGAGTTGCTATGGTAATGAAAAGGATGAGTACAAAAACTAAATTTTTGATACTATTTTTCAAAGATGATTTCTTTTTTACCTTTATCCAAGGTGAATTTACCATAAGTCTTTGTCAAGAAGTTTTCACCAACAAGGAATGAGGAGGTGAGGCCTCTCTTAACAACGACCTTAATATTTTCAGCTTCATTGTCGCCCATATTGAAAGATTTGAGTGTCAAGATAGCGTTTTCAACAATCTGTCCATCTTCTTCATTGATAGCGGCAGCTTTGGCTTCAAAGTCTTCAACAGAAACGATGTGGTCTTTCAAGAAGCGCATGGCGTCGGCATGGTTCATATAAACAGTGTCGCCGGGAACCATTTCGAAGTTGAAAGTCTTGTTGTCAGCGAAACAAGCGCCTTTAACCACACCCTTGGAGATAGTTACAGGAATTGACTTGTGACTGTAAACATTAATCTGACCTGCATCTGCAACAGGAGCGATACTGTCACCACCGGGAACATAGTCGTCGCGCAAGATGTAGAGCTCAGTACGACGGTTGAGCTGGTGGGCTGCTTCCTGATAATCTTTCGGAGAAAGTGAATTGATGTATTCTTCCGTCAGCTTGGTGCCTTTGGTGAAGGTGTATTTCTTTCTGTTGTAAGTAACGGTCATGTCGCTGGTAAGAACACGCGGCATGTATTCGCCATAACCCTTCGGACTGATTCTGTTTTTGTCGATACCCTTGACGTTAATCAAATAGTCAACACAAGACTGAGCACGTGCCTGTGAAAGTTTTTCGTTGTATTCGTCGTTACCACGATTATCGGTATGTGAACGGAGTTCGACCACCAAGGTCGGGTTCTGCGTCATAATGTCATAGACAAAAAGCAATGAGTCTTCATACTGAGGTTTGAGGTCGGATTTATCGAAATCATAAAGGATTTCGGGAAGAACGATAGGTTCTCTCGGAAGCGGTGTGAGTTTGAAGTCTTGTTTGAGGTCGGTGTTTTCGGTCAAACCAACGGTGGTTTGGCTGGCGGTATTGTTTTCAGCATAGTAACCGGATTTTGTAGTGACCATGCTGTAAGTGGTATTGGCTAAAATTTTCTCCTTGTCAAATTTGTAGTAACCTTTGACGTCGGTTTTGGTTTGATAGGTCTTACCGTCGGAGCCTACGACTTCAACGGTGGCACCGTCGATAGGTTGAAGGTTGGAGGCATCTTTTACAAAACCGGCGATGGTGTAAACCAAGGGACGGAGGAGGAAGTAATAGATGTCGTCGCCGCCCTTGCCACCGGCACGGTTAGATGAGAAGTAACCTTTTTCCAAATAAGGAGATTTTGACTTCGGATCCAAGGCAGGTGCGTCATCGAACATAATACCGATTTCATCAGCTTCGGAATTGATGGGGGAAAGAAGGTTTTGAGGCGTTTGATACTTACCATTTACGTATTCAGAATAGTAAATGTCGAGGCCGCCGAAACCATAATGTCCATCAGAAGAGAAATAAAGAAGGCTGTCGCCGCGAAGAGCGGGGAAAACCTCATTGCCGGCGGTATTTACGACATTACCGAGATTCTTGACATCGGCAGTCGCAAACGGTTTGGTTTTCTTGGCACGGGTGACTTTATACAGGTCATATCCACCATATCCACCGGGCATGTCGGAAGCAAAGAAAAGGGTCAGTTCATCACCCGTGACAAAGGGGTGGACATAGTTGAAAGAGTCAAGACCGAGGTTGACCATTTCGGGTTCGGTCCAATCTTTACCCTTCTTTGTGGTCACATAGATGTAACAGCCTTTTACTTCCTTTTTATCCTGCGGACAGAAAGTGTAGTACATAGCTGTTGCCTTTTGGTTGGGGCAAGCTTCGCCTTCATTGACACCGGTATTGATGATGCTGTTTTCATCGTAAGAAGCAACAGGAGACCATTCACCGGGCCATTCGGTATTGCGGCTCTTGGGCAGTTCACTGACGTAGATGTCAGAAAATGCCTGACCTGTCCATTGGTCGGTACCTTTACCGTTAGAACCGTCACGGTTGGAGGTAAAGATAATCTGGGTTTTACGATCGGGGTTGCCCCAACGCGGGGCCCATTCATCGTAACGGGTGTTGAGTTTTTTCATCGGGAACACCTCGTAGCGGGTAGGGGTTTCCTTCCAATTCTTGGCACGGGCGCATGACTCAATCATCACATCGGCACGAGTGTCCTCGGGAGCTTTCTTCTTAAATTCCTGATAATACTTCAAAGCGGCATCGTAATTGCCTTCATTAATGCTGATATTACCCAAATGATAAAGAATTAACGGATTATCTTTCTGATAATTCTTTTTATACAAAGATTCATACTGTTTTTTAGCATGTTTCACGTCGCCCATGATACGATAGCATTCCGCAATCTGGTAAGCCACACGACGTGATTCAACCTTATTCTTCTTGATTTTGCTCGTTACCTTTTTATATTCTTGCAAAGCTTTCTCATACTTGCAAGTTCTGAAGGCATTGTCTGCATCCTTCACAACAGGTGCTTGAGCATTACAAACACCTAAAAATAAGAGGGTTAGAAAAAATACGGTAAATTTTTTTATCGTCATAACTAAAAATTTTTTCTATTAAAAAATTAGGTTGCTAAAATAGAAAAAATTTCCCAATTATAGCAACCTAATTTGCAATTATTTAGAAATGATTATTTCATCAACTGAATCTTAGCAACGTTAGCTTTTTTCTTTGAATGGCTGAGGAGGTCGAAAGCAAGACCGGGAGCGATGAAGATACCTGAGTAAGTACCGCAGATGATACCCATCAACATAGCGAATACGAAGCCCTGGATGTTTTCACCGCCGAAGAAGCCCATGATGAAGATAACCAACAATACCATGATGGTGGTACCGCAAGTATTGACGTTACGGCCGAGGGTGGCATTGATAGCGTTGTTGAAGTTGGCTTCATAACCAGCTTTCGGTGAAAGTGTCAAGTTTTCACGTACACGGTCATAAATAATCACCACGTTGTTGATAGAATAACCGATAACGGTGAGGACTGCTGCGATGAACTGTTGGTCGACTTCGAGTGAGAACGGCGCGATCTTCCAGAACAGGGAGAACATACCGATGGTGATGATGGTATCGTGGAACAGGGTGAGGACACTACCCAAACCGAACTGCCAGTTGCGGAAACGGATGGCGATGTAGATGAAGATGAGAACGAGAGCAATCAAAACGGAGAGAACGGCCTTGCCTATCAATTCGCTGGCCATGGCTGCCTGCACGCGAGAAGCACTCTGAATACCGTTTTCATTAGCTTTTACATCTTCAAATTCATCCTGAGTGATATTATATGAGTAAAAACCCTTCAAAGATTTGTAAAGTTTGTCTTTACATTCCTGTTCAACTTTTTCTGACGGATTGTCAACATCGTAATTGATGGTGACGCGCAATTGGTCAGAAGCACCGTAGTTCTTTACCTGGGGAGCACCTCCGAATTCAGCGGTGACAGCCTCGGAAGCAGCGGCAGCATCAACGTCTTTGTCGAAGAGAACGACGTAGGTACGACCACCGGCGAAGTCGATACCCATCTGCAGACGGAGCGTGCAGAAGGAGATAATCATGATACCGATGAGGGAGGCGGAAATGATGTAGCATACTTTCTTGGTGCCCAAGAAATTGAAATGGACATTAATAAATGCATTAATGGTTTTGCTGTTTCCGAATCTGAGTTCTTTACCCTTTGCCAAGCGTCTTTCAAAAATCAAACGAGAGATGAAGATGGCGGTGAACAAGGATGAAAGGATACCGATGATCAAAGTGATGGCGAAACCCTTAACAGGACCTGAACCCACGAGGTAGAGAACGATACCGGTAATCAAGGTAGTGACGTTACCGTCGATGATAGCTGAGTAAGCGTTTTTGTAACCATCAGCAACAGCGAGGCGCATACCTTTACCGTTGCGGACTTCTTCGCGGATACGTTCGTAAATCAACACGTTTGCGTCAACTGCCATACCGAGCGTAAGGACGATACCAGCCATACCCGGCAATGAGAGAACGGCGTTGAGGGAGGCAAGGACACCGACCATAAAGAATACGTTGCACAAAAGTGCGATATCTGCAACGAAACCGGCGCGGTCATAATACAAGAACATGTAAAGAAGCACGAGAACGAATGCCAACAAGAAGGAGAGCAAACCTGACTTGATGGATTTTTCACCGAGTGAAGGTCCGACGAGGTCGGAGGAAATGATGTCCAAGCTGACATCGAGACCGCCGGAGTTCAAAACGATAGCCAATTCCTTAGCTTCTTGAACATCGAAATTACCGCTGATTTGAGAACGACCGTTAGCGATTTCGTCGTTGATGACAGGATAAGAGTAAACGAGTTCATCGAGGACGATAGCGATACATTCACCTTTTTCCTGTTTGGTAATGCGTTGCCATTGGTTGGCAGCGTCTTCTTCCATGGTCATGTTAACGATAACGCGTTGGTATTCGTCAACGTTTTGTTCAGCGTTACGGATGATGCGGGCGCCTTTGTCCAAAGTCTTGTTACAGAGAACCGGACCGAGGTCAGATTCTTTCTTTTCCAACGGAACGAGGGGAGAGAGTTTAGACTTCTTATCAGCCTTACCCCAATAGAAGACCACGTTGTTAGCTCTTTCACCGATTTGTTTTTTAATAGCGGGGAGATATTTACCCATTTTAGCGGTATCGCCGAGCGGGAAGTATGCCACTGCGCGCGGGTCGCCACCGCAATGTTTTTTAACTTCGGTAAGTTCCTTAACGGTTTCTTTGTCTTGGTTGTCGTTAGCTTCTTTAATCAAAGCGTCAACAGCTTCGGCGAAAGTTGCGGGAAAATGTTCTTTTGAAGAAACCACTTTCCAGAATTCGAGTTGGGCGGTGCTCTTCAAGAGGTCTTCGATACGTTTTTTATCTTTAACACCAGGAAGTTCAACGATGATACGGCCGGCGGCGTCGGTTTGGATGTTCGGCTGAGCAACACCGTAACGGTCGATACGGGTACGAAGGATTTCGTAGGTATCATCCATGGTTTCAGCGCGTTTTTCCTTCAAGGAAGTGATGATTTCTTCGTTGCTGGCATTGGGCTTGCCGAGGTTCTCGCCGAAGAAGGTAGCCAACTTCACGCTGGAAGCTTCTTTAGCGTAGATATCGAGGAAGTCGGTACCATTAGCTCCGTGGTTGTACTTTTTAACTGCTGCGTTGAAAGACTTAAGGAAGAGATCATCAGCAACGTAAGTTTCGCTGCACAATTGCTGAACCAACTGGGGAGATGATACAGCGAGAGTTACGCTCATACCGCCTTGGAGGTCAAGACCAAGGTTGATTTCTTTGTCCTTGCTTTGTCCGTAAGTGAATCCCAGCCAGATGGAAGAATCCTTTTGGCTATCGAGGTATTCACGTTCGAGGGAGTTCTCGACTTCCTCGGTGATACGTTTTTTATCGCGGGCGGTAGCTTTTTGGCCGTTGGCTTCGAAAGCGGCGATGGCTTCTTTGACGGCTTTGTCATGGGTTGCACCGGTGGTAGCAAACTCAGTGGCTTTCTTCTGAACATTCTTGGTTGCTACGGTAAACGAGAGGCAATACAGACATGCGAGTGCGATAAGAATCGTAAAAAATAAAACTAAACCTTTGTTTCGCATACAGCTTATTTATTTGATTTTTAAATATTTATATTATTTTTTTAGATTTTTTTTGAGCTTGCAAATATACAAAAATTATTAAAAGTACAACACACTCTCAACTTTATATTTTTACAAGTTGTAAACAATCGTGTTGGGATAAATTTTTGTTTTCAAAAAGAAAAAAAATCGTACTTTTGCGGGCTTTTTGCAAGACAATATATTTATTAACAAAATCAAATAGTATTATGACTGAAAAAGTACAAAAATTGATGAACGACTATCCAGTTGTTCGATGGACTGCGTTGTTCCTCATCGCGTTCATGATGTTATTCGGCTACATGTTTGTCGATGTGATGTCCCCCCTTCAAAACCTTGTTGAATCACAAAGGGGATGGGCTCCGGAGGTTTTTGGCACCTACGCAAGTGCCGAGTACATTTTGAATGTATGTGGTTTTCTGATTATCGCCGGTATCATTCTTGACAAATGCGGTATTCGTTTCACTGGCACCCTGTCTGCATCCCTGATGGTTGCTGGTGCAATGATTAAGTATGTTGGTATCAGCGACTGGTTCCAGGGTTCTGGTTTCGCCGAATGGTTGAATTCATGGTGGGTATCCATGCCTGCAAGTGCAAAAATGGCATCCCTGGGTTTCATGATGTTCGGTTGCGGTTGTGAAATGGCCGGTATCACCGTTTCAAAATCCATTGCGAAATGGTTTGCTGGCAAGGAAATGGCATTGGCCATGGGTTTGGAAATGGCTATTGCCCGTGTCGGAGTCTTCGCCGTTTTCTCCATTTCTCCCTGGTTGGCTGAAAGCTTCGAACCGAAAACCATCGTGCGCCCCGTAGCATTCTGCGCCTGTCTGTTGGTCATCGGGCTCATCTTCTTCCTCGTTTTCTGCGTTATGGACCGCAAGTTCGACCGTCAGCTCGGCATTACCGATGGTGGTGAAGTCTCAGAAGAAGACCAGTTCAAACTCAGTGACATTGGCAAAATCTTCTCAAGCCAGGTATTCTGGATTGTTGCTTTGCTTTGCGTTCTTTACTACTCAGCTATTTTCCCGTTCCAGCGTTATGCAACCAACATGTTGCAATGCAACCTGCACATGGATGCCACTTCAGCTGCCAACGTATTCCGTTGGTTCCCCATCGGTGCTGCCATCATCACTCCTTTCCTGGGTTCATTTTTAGACCACAAAGGTAAAGGTGCAACCATGCTTATGTTAGGTTCTATTTTGATGATTGTCTGCCACTTAACTTTTGCATTCGTCGTTCCCGCAACAGAAAGCAAGGTGATTGCCTTCGCCGCCATCATTGTTTTGGGTATTTCATTTTCATTGGTTCCCGCCGCTTTGTGGCCGAGCATTCCGAAGATTATGCCCAACAGATATCTTGGTAGTGCTTACTCCTTGATTTTCTGGATTCAGAACATCGGGCTCTGCTTTGTTCCGTTAATCATCGGTAAAGTTCTGGCTGCCACCAACGCTGCCAACGAAGCCGTTTTGGCGGCTAAGGAAGCTGTTGCCGGAGGTGCAGACGTTTTGATTCCTTACAACTACACCGTTCCGATGGTAGTATTCGCCGGCTTTGGTGTGGCTGCCCTCATCCTCTCCATTTATCTGAAGGCTCTCGACGGAAAGAAAGGTTGGGGCCTTGAACTTCCTAACATCAAAGAAGAATCCAAAGCTGAATAATCCATATCATAATGGAATTGATTCCCATCACGACCCTTGAAAATGGGATCAAGGTCATCCACAAAGAGGTTTCGTCGCCCATCTCGCACTTCGGTGTCATCATCAATGCCGGGACGCGCGACGAAGCCGATGACCAAAACGGTCTGGCCCACTTTGTAGAACACACCCTTTTCAAAGGTACGACCCGGCGCAACAGCTACCAGGTCACTCAAAGAATGGAAAACGCAGGCGGCGACCTCAACGCCTGTACCGCTAAAGAGGAGACGTGCTTTCACGCCTCCTTTTTGTCAGCAGACTATCCCCGCGCCATCGAACTTCTCGCCGACATCCTCTTCCATGCCACTTTCCCGGAAAAGGAAATTGAAAAGGAAAAAGATGTCGTCCTCGAAGAAATCAACTATTACCGCGACACCCCCGCCGAACTCATCTTCGACGAAATCGAAGAGGTGGCCTACGCTGGTCACCCCCTCGGCCGAAACATCCTCGGCTCAAAAAAATCCCTCTACAATCTCCGCCGCGACGACATCATCAATTTCGTCCGCCGCAACTACACCGCCGACAACATCGTACTATCTTCCGTCGGAAACCTTCCTACCTCTTCTATAATAAAATATTGTAACAAATATTTCAACCAACCCATCGCGGCACATTGCGAGCGGGTGCGCCTCCCCTTCACCACCTACACACCTACAACACTCCGAAAACGCAAAAACACCTCCCAGGCGCACATCATGCTTTGCAACCAGGCCTTCTCCTTCCAAGAAAAGGAACGCGTGCCCTTCACCCTTCTCGCCAACTACCTCGGCGGGCAGGCCATGAGCGCCCGCCTCAATGTCGCCATCCGCGAAAAAAAAGGTCTCGCCTACTCCGTCGAAGCCAACTACTCCCCCTTTACCGACAACGGACTTTTTTCCGTCTATGTCGGCTGTGAAAAAGAAGCTATTGAAAAAAGTATTGAATTGGTACACAGAGAGTTACAGAAAGTTGTCGCCACCAAATTGGGTACTTTGCAACTTCATACGGCCAAGAAACAGTTCATCGGCCAACTGGCCATCACCAATGAAGCCAAGTTGAACGAAATGCTCTCCATCGGCCGTAGCGCACTTTACTTCAACGAAGTGGAAACCACCGAAAGTTCTTTCCAAAAAATTGAAGCCATTACCGCCGATGAAATTCTGGAAGCCGCCAACCGCATATTCATCCCAGACCAATTTTCAACCTTGATTTATGCAGGAAAATAACATGAAAAAAATCACCATCCTCCTCCTTTGCGCCATCTTCTCCGCCTTCTGTCTGTCCGGCTGCAAAGAAAAAAAACAAGAAAAGCCCAAGACCGAAATGAGCGACAAGGAAAAAATGGCCGCCATCGAAACCTTCAAAACCAAGGCAATGGAAAGTCTGGCGTCGGGCGATGCCGATTTTTTGAATAATGCCGTCGACACCGTCGCCCTCAAAACGCTGGTGGCGAAAAAAACCTCCGCCCTCGAAATCGGGGCCGGAATGGAAATCTTCCACGGCAACTGCCGCTACGGTGACTACCTGCTCTCCGTCGACCAAACCGGGGGAAGCGTGCGCTTCGACACCTGTTACACCAAAAACGGACACTACCACCTCGTGCTACGAACCTACGACGACCGCGGAAGTATCATGTTTGACGACTTGCTGCTGAATTTCAAAAAAGGGAAAGTGGTCATCGAAGACGCCTTCCTTTACTCCATCTCCGCCCTCCTTTCCGACAAAATCGCTTCCGAAGTGACTCTCAACACCTTTATGACCATCGACAATCCGACGGAAGATGCCCGCAACATGATCCTCGTAACCGCACTTTGCCAAAGCGGCCAATACAGCCGAATGTGGGAGCTGATGCAAGACAAAAAAGCTCAGTTGCTGCAATTTACCGACTTTTACAAGTTCTATCCCATCGGATTGTACGAATGCTCTCGCAACTTTGTGGCCGATTTGGAAAATCTGCGCAATGATGGCGCCGACGAGCGGTTCATTCTTTACCACAAACTTTGCTACTTCATCGGGCAGGCCGACACCGACAACGCTTTCCTCACCATCACCCAACTCATCAACCATACCGGCGACGACCCCATTTTCTGGGTGCTCTATGCCCAAACCCTCGCCACCGCCAAAAACTACAAAGACGCGCTCATCGCTTACAACACCGCCAAACAAGGCATGGGCTACATTTGGGACATCTGGACTGGCGAACTCGCCTGCTACAAAAGACTGCACGAAACCGAAACTTTCCAAAGCTGCCTCAATGCCGGGAAAGAACTATTCGGATTAACACAAGAAGAGTGCGAGAAAATTGGTGATAAAATGTAATTTGTTTCTATATGTCGTTTGATATCAATATTTTAACTCAATTAGCAAGGCAACTTTCCGGACAAAATGTAACCCGCACGGAAGCCATCGCTCAGTCGGGTTCACATCGCGTTTACACCCGTCTTTTCATGTCCGACGGCACCACTTTGATGGGCGCTTTCAATGACGACTTGAAGGAAAATGAGGCTTTTTTTTCCTTTACCCATTTTTTCTTGCAAGAAAAAATCAATGTGCCTAAAATATTGAAAATCAGCAATGATAGAATGTATTACCTGTTGGAAGACTTGGGCGATGAATTGTTGTTTTCTTTTTTAAATAGAAGAAAAAAAGAGCTGGGAACAACCGCCACACCCCCCGATGCTTACAACTATTTCAAAGAGGCATTGCGTCATTTGGTAAAACTGCAACTTTGCGGTCACAAAGGTTTTGACTTTTCCAAATGTTATCCGTGCGATGAATTTGGCCGACAAGCAATGCAGTGGGACCTCAACTATTTCAAATACTATTTTCTCAAATTGGCTTACATACCTTTCGATGAGCAAGCGTTAGAAAATGATTTTCAAACACTTATACAGTTTCTATTGTCAGCCGAACACGACTATTTCATGTTTCGGGACTTCCAGTCACGCAACATCATGATACACGATAATCAGTTGTATTTTATTGATTATCAAGGGGGAAGAAAAGGCGCGCTGCAATATGATGTTTCCTCGCTGCTATTTCAAGCCAAAGCGGGGTTGTCCAGCCAGGAGCGCGAAGCTCTGTTGGAATATTATTTGGATGAACTTTCTCATTACCAAGAAGTTGACCGTCTCGCATTTCAGCAGCATTACTACGGATACGTGCTGATTCGCGTTCTGCAAACCTTGGGCGCTTACGGTTATCGCGGCTACTACGAACGAAAGTCGCATTTTCTGCAAAGCATCCCGCCGGCGGTGGACAACATTCGCTATCTGCTTGATAACGACAAAATTGCATTGCAGTTGCCGGAATTAACCTCCGTATTGCGCGCCATCGCGGCACGCGACTGGAATCCGGCAGAAA
The DNA here is from genome assembly GCA_024400785.1 of Bacteroidales bacterium. Taxonomy (GTDB): domain Bacteria; phylum Bacteroidota; class Bacteroidia; order Bacteroidales; family WCHB1-69; genus UBA1756. Next base: position 21,498 of record JAKSME010000004.1, on the reverse strand, counting down.
GCACCGATGGCCGCCTAACGGTGGCGGTAAGCAGCTTTTCTTATAAAAAAGGCATTCCCACCGATGAGTCGAGCAACGGCGGCGGATTTGTGTTCGACTGCCGCGCGCTGCCGAATCCGGGGCGAGAACCACAATACAAACATAGTACCGGCAAGGACCGAGACGTGATTGAATATTTGGAAAAATACCCAGAAGTCGCTGAATTCAAGCAACATATATTTGCCATAGTGGATATGAGCGTAGACAATTACCTGGAACGCCGTTTCACGCATCTTTGCGTTAACTGCGGTTGCACCGGTGGACAGCACCGCTCCGTTTATTTCGCCCAAAGTGTCGCCGACCATCTTCGCGCCAAATATCCGGAGGTGAATGTGGTGTTGCGACACCGCGAGCAAGAGTAGAGGAAGCGTGAAAACGTAAGAGTAGTGGAAGCGTGAAAACGTGGAAACGGTTAAATCTTGTAAAACGTGGAAACGGTTAAATCTTGTAAAAAAGTGTATATTTGCAACCTCAAGCATAGAGGTAATATTTTATTTAATTATCTATATATCAATTAAATAAATATTTATTCATCTAAAAATTGGGGTGGAAAACGTGTGTGATTCATCAAAAATTGGGGTGGAAAACGTGCGTGATTCATCAAAAATTGGGGTGGAAAACGTGTGTGATTCATCAAATATTGGGGTGGAAAACGTGCGTGATTCATCAAAAATTGGGGTGGAAAACGTGCGAGAATTGCAAAATAAATAAAAAAGACAACGATGTTTAGGCGCAAAATTGAACATTATTTTGAAGAGTGGAAAAACGACAAAGAACATAAGCCCATTGTCGTAAAAGGTGTTCGTCAGTGTGGTAAAACCAGTAGCGTATTGGATTTTGCACATCGCAATTACAAAAAGGTTGTTTATCTGGATTTTAGAGAGCATCCGGAATACAAAGCATTTTTCACGGCCAATCTTTCTGTTGCCACTATTATTTTGAGAATTACAGCGGCATTGCCAGAGGCAGAAATCGAAGAGAATAACACTTGTTTTGTTTTTGATGAAATTCAGGATTGTCCGCAGGCGCGCAGTGCATTGAAATATTTCCATTTGGATGGTCGATACGACGTAATGTGCACGGGTTCATTATTAGGTGTTCACGGTTACAAGCAAAAAACACGGAATGATGATGATGAATTTTCCATTCCTGTTGGATTTGAGCATATCGTTGAGATGTACCCTATGGATTTTGAAGAATGGCTGTGGGCCAATGGAATACAACCACCTCATATTGAGTATCTTAAAGATTGTTTAAAAGCGGAAATCCCTGTAGATATTGCCATTCACCATCGTTTTCGAGAACTGCTGCACCAATATGTCATTGTTGGAGGAATGCCTGAATCCGTTAAAACTTTTCTAAGTACAGGACTTATTGGCAAAGTGCTCACAGTACAGCGACGAATTGTAGATGAATACAAAGCTGATATGATAAAGTACGCATCATCACAAGACAAATCGCACATCCGTGAATGCTTTGAGTCGATTCCATCTCAATTAGCGCGTGAGTATAAAAAGTTCACATTCTCAGCCATTCGGAAAAATGGACGAGGGCGCGACTATGTTGGTAGTTTACAATGGATTGAAGATGCTGGCATCATCCGAAGATGTTATAATTTGAATATTACAGAATTGCCACTTGATGGGAACCGCGTCAACAGTGAGTTCAAGGTTTATATGGCAGATATTGGTTTGCTCGTTTGTCAATTGGAAAACGGGACTCAGTCCGACATATTGAATGGCAACTTGCTGGGGTACAAAGGTGCGATTTTTGAAAATCTGATGGCTGATGTCCTCGGGAAAATGGGCCGTCATTTATATTATTTTCATAAAGACGGAGGAATAGAATTGGATTATGTCATCCGTTGGAAAGGGAAGTGTACTCCTTTGGAATGCAAATCAACAACGGGGGATGCCAAATCAATGAAAACCGTGCTCGCTCATCCCGAAAAATATCACGTGGAGCAAGCCATAAAACTGGGAGATTATAACATTGGGCGCATCGGCGCACTTCTCATACTGCCTTTGTATATGTGTTTCCTCCTTACCGATGATTAATGCGGCCTTTAGCATCTCCACTTTCGAATCAAAGTCTTATTTCTCTATTTCAAAGAAAAGTATTAACTTTGCACCGCATTTTTAAATTTTTCTTTATGCAAAAAATTCTCTCGGTGCTGTTCACCCTTATCGTCTGCTTCGGTGGAAATCATTGCTTCGGGCAAAAAAACAACGCTTTTTTGGAGGTCAACTATTCTGAAATCGAGAAATTTGTCAACCAAAACGAAAAAGTGTATAACGAATTGATGGCAAGGTTCATTGAAGGCGATACCTTGCTTGAAGCCAATGAGTTAAAATACATATTTTATGGCACAAACTATTCTTCCAAGTATCAATACAAAGAATTGTCAAGAGAAGCGTCCCAATTGATCAAAGAAGAAAAGTATGAAGAAGCTTTGAAAATGTGTCACGAAGAGTTGAAGGTGTCGCCCGCCAGTTTGGATATTTTATTTCGGGAGTGGATCTGTTTGAAAGAGTTGGATCTTAATGCCGACACCTGTGAAATACAGATTTCGCAACTGTTTTACCTGATTTTGTCCACGGGAGATGGGAAAACAGAGAAAACCGCTTTCAAAGTCATGGAAGTGCCCGATGAATACATCATCATTTACAATGTCTTTGGTGCAAATGTAAAACAGCAGGCCCTGGTCGGCAACTGCGACGTAATGACTTTGTATGACGATGATCCCGACAAAACTTGGGATGTTTATTTCGACATCACGCTTCACATGGAAAAATTGAGCAAACTTTTTGGTGATTTTTCATTTTCCAAGAAGGCACCGAAAAAATCAAAAAAAGGGAAGAAGGCAAAAGCGAGTGCTTCCATTCAATTTGAGTAGAACATTCTTCTTTATTTATAGTTATATAGAAAACAAATAAAAAATCGAAATATGAAATCTATCGACCTGGCCCAGATGAAGGGTAAAAAAGTATTAGTCAGAGTTGACTACAACGTTCCGTTGAATGACAATTTGGAAGTTACTGATGCCACCCGCATCATCCGCACCATTGACACGGTGAAGAAGATTCAGAACGAGGGCGGCATTGCCATTTTGATGTCGCACCTCGGCCGACCGAAAGGGCAGGCCAGCGACAAGTTTTCGTTGAAACACATTGTGACCAAAGCAAGCGAAGTGCTGGGGACTCCGGTTGCTTTCTTAGGAGATGTTCTTGATTCTGAGACAGATAAAAAAGTTTCCGCATTAAAATCCGGTGATGTTGCTTTGTTGGAGAATCTTCGTTTCCATAACGAAGAAGAAGCTGGCGACGAGAAATTTGCGGAACAGATTGCCCGCCTCGGCGACCTGTATGTGAACGACGCTTTCGGCACGGCCCACCGCGCCCACGCCTCCACTGCCACCATCACCAAATTCTTCCCCGGCCGTTGCTACGCCGGCTACCTACTCTATGAAGAAGCCTCCAACCTCGACCTCGTGCTCAACAATGCCGCCCATCCCTTCACCGCCATCATCGGTGGCAGCAAAATCTCCACCAAACTCAACATCATCACCTTCCTTCTGGAAAAGGTTGACAGCCTGATTATTGCCGGTGGAATGAGCTACACTTTCCTTCATGCCATGGGCGTAAAAATCGGCAATTCACTGTTGGAAGAAGACATGGTTCCCGTGGCCAAAGACATCATCAAGAAAGCGCACCTCCGGGGTGTTGACATCTTCCTCCCCATCGACAACGTCTGCGCCGACAAATACGACAACAACGCCAAACAGTTCATTACCACGCACAATGACATGCCCGACGGTTGGGAAGGCATGGACATCGGTCCGCGCACCATCAAGAAATTCGCCGCCATCATCAAGGATTCAAAAACGATTCTGTGGAATGGCCCCGTGGGTGTTTATGAATTCCCGAATTTCGAACGCGGCACTCAGTCGGTGGCCCTTTGTGTGGCCGTGGCCACCATGTCGGGCGCCTTCTCACTCATCGGCGGCGGCGACTCCATCGCAGCCATCAACAACTACAAACTTGCCAACCATGTTTCCTACATCAGCACCGGCGGCGGCGCCATGCTCGAATATCTGGAAGGCAAAGAACTCCCCGGTATCAAAGCATTGAACGAGGACAAATAGCACTGCAAAAAAGTTATCTCCTTACAGAATAAAATCTGACAAAAAATATTATCTTTGCCGTGATTGTCGGGGAAACCCGGCAATCATTTAATTATTTGAGAATTAACATTTTACAAACTATGAAAATTCCCGCATCTGAATTGCCACTCACTCCTGACGGAAAAATTTACCACCTGGGTATCGGCCCCGAAAATCTGGCAGACCACATCATTGTTGTTGGAGACCCCGGCCGTGTGTCCAATGTATCAAAATATTTCGACACGGTTGATTTCAAGCACCAAAACCGCGAACTGGTCACTCACACCGGCACGCTACGTGGCAAGCGCATCACCGCACTTTCCACCGGCATGGGTACCGACAATATCGACATTGTGATGACGGAACTTGACGCCGTGGCCAACATCAACCTGCAAACGATGGAGGAAAACAAGGAACACCGCACGCTCAACATCGTGCGCATCGGCACCTGCGGCGCGCTGCAGGCCGAAGTCGACGTCCACTCTTTCATCGCTGCCGAGTGGGGTTTCGGTTTCGACGGCCTCATGCATTTTTACAAACATGGCAACGGCTTTGATGAAGAAATCGTTGACGCTTTCGTTAAGCACACCGGCTGGAACGAACGCCTCCCCTATCCCTATTGCGCCAAGGGAAGCAAGGAACTTCTCGACCGTATCGGTTTCGACATGGTGAAAGGCGTCACCGCCAGTGCCCCCGGCTTCTTCGGCCCACAAGGACGCTCGGTTCGCGCCAAAATCGAATATCCCGACCTCAACACCAAAATCGACTCCTTCAGATTCGGCGACCGCAAAATCACCAACCTCGAAATGGAAACTTCCGCGCTCTACGGCTTCGGCCAAATCATGGGCCACAACATGCTGACCGTCTGCGTGGCCATCGCCAACCGCATCACCCACGACTTTTCCAAAGATTACCATCCCTACGTCGACAAATTGATACAAACCGTATTAGAACGTATTTTCTAATTAACAAAATGAAAATCAACCACTTATCCGTCATTCTGTTTGCCCTGGCATTCGTTTTCCTTGCCGTAGGCTGCAAACAAAAGAAAGAGGAAAAAAAGCCGGAAAAAATCGTCTCTTTCGACTTGGAAGACAGCGCCATGATCGATGAATTATTATGTTTCTACCTCGACAGCGCCATCATTCCGGAAGAAGCCTTCGTTTGCGACCATCACAAAAACGGCGGGCGTCACACCTTCGACTGCATTTCAGAAGATGTCGACTTTTGTGTGCCAAACTACATGCAAGACTCCCTTCACGGCACCTTCTTTGAGGAAATCGGCTACCAACAAGGGTCGTCGGGCGACAACAACATCTACATCTGCGAACGGACCGCAAAGGGATTTCACATTTTGTTCAGCACACCAGGGACTACCGACGCAGACTTGGGGCCGGACAACGAATTTGTGAATGGTTACCGCGTGCTCTACTTCCGCTCCGAAGACCGCCGGTGCAAACTGTATTATGATGGAAAGAAGTTCGTGATTGAAGATCTTGACAGCCATCTTTTATCTTACAACTAATTGATTATATGCAATTTACGCAACCTCTTTTCTTAATTGGCTATGCAGCCGTTTTGATTCCCATTCTGATACATCTTTTCAATTTCAGAAGGTACAGAACGTACTATTTTTCCAATGTGAAGATGCTGCAAGATGTGGCGCAAAAAACGAAGCGAGAGTCCCGCGTTAAGCACATTATCGTGCTGTGTTTGAGATGTTTGGCAATTATCGCATTGGTGACTGCCTTCGCCCGTCCCTACTTTCCGAACCAAAACACGAACAAAAAGTCGGGCAACCTGGTTTCCATTTACATCGACAATTCGTTCTCGATGGAGAGCAATACGGCCGAGGGAACGCTTTTTTATGACGGCATAGAAAACGCACGACAAATCATCAATAATTTTGACTTTTCTGACCAGTTCATTCTTTATAACAACAATTTTTCCTCCAAGCAACGCATGAAGTTGACGAAGGAAGAGGCGTTGCAGGAGTTGGACACCTGGGAAATTTCGCCCAACAGCCGCACGTGGCAGGAACTTCTTTCTTTTGAAAAAAATGCCTGCACTGAAGCTTCCAATAGCAACATTTTCCATTATTATATTTCTGATTTTCAGAAAAATAACTTTAACTTCAAGCAATATTCCCACCAAGATGGAAGTGCTTCGTACCTAATTCACAAACCCGCGAAAGAGGTGAACAACATTTCTATCGACAGCTGTTGGTTTCTCTCGCCCGTATTTCGTGAAGGACAGCAAGTCACCTTAACCGTACGCGTTCGCAACTGCGGAGACGGAGATGTGGTAAAACTACCGATGAAATTGCACGTGAACGGGGAACAGAAAGCGATGGCTGCCATCGATGTCGCAGCCAACGGCACGGCGGAGTACCAACTCAACTACACCCTCACCTCCACCGGTTTGCACTGCGGCACTCTCTCCATAGAAGACGCCCCCATCACTTTTGACAACCAACTCTATTTCACCTACCGCGTATCTGAAAACACCAACATCACGGTGATTAGCGAAAAGGATGAAAACCGCTATCTACATGCACTTTACGGCAAAGACTCCATCTTCAACTACACCGCCATGTCAGTCGACCGCATCAACTACAGCAACTTTGCCGCCAGTTCGGTCGTTGTGCTGAGCGAGGTGAAATCGCTCTCATCCGGTCTAGCCGACGAGCTTTCCAAATACCTCAACAACGGCGGCACCGTCCTCGTCTTCCCCACCGAAGAGATGGACCGCGGAAGTTGGAACAACTTCCTCTCCTCCATCCATGCCAGCCAATATGGCAGCATCGTCCAACAGGAACTCAAAGTGGGCAGCATCAACAACGAGAGCATTTACTTCAAAGGAAGTTTGGAGAAAAATGACGGCCATATTGACATGCCGACTGCGACTAAGTATTTTGCTTTCAGCGACTTTCACGCAGAAGAAACCGTTATGAGCATGGAAAATCAAGCTCCACTGCTATTTGTGAATGAAGTGGGAAAAGGCCGCATCATTCTGTCGGCGGTTGCGATGAACGACGATTACGGAAACATCCACAAACATGCGCTGTTTTTCATTCCCCTGCACAATATCGGCATCCGCAGTTTGATGCAGCAAAAGTTGTACAACACCATTGGTGTCGACCACTCACAAAGCATCGCCAAAACGGTGGAAGGCTCCGAGAACGTACTCTCCCTCAAGTCGCGCAAAGGCAACGGCGAAATCATTCCCGAACAGAAAAACCTTGGAAACGAAACACTGCTGTTCTTCAACGACCAAATGACGGAAGCCGGAATTTACGATGTGATGCACGATGGCGCGGTTCAGGATGCCATCGCTTTCAACTTCAACAGAAAGGAATCACAACTGGCATACTACAAACCCGAAGAATTACAAAACGCTGTTGGACAGCAATCTAAGGATGAGAATATTCAACTCATCACTGGGGATTCACAAGACATCAGCAGCCAAATCATCCAAACCATTCACGGGCGACCGCTATGGTTTTATTTTGTACTTTGCGCCTTATTCTTCCTTTTGGCAGAAATCGCCATTTTGCGTTTGTGGCGCAAAAAAGAAAAAAAACAACCAGAAATTTAATATTAAATATAAAATAGTATGAGCAATTTAGAACCCAAAGCCATTTTTGATTATTTCAATGAGATTTGCAAAGTTCCGCGTCCTTCCAAGAAAGAGGCTCGCATGACCGAATGGTTATTGAACGAAGGCAAGAAGCTCGGACTGGAAAGCAAGCGTGATGAAATTGGTAACGTATTGATTTCCAAACCCGCTACTCCCGGAAAAGAGAATGTCACCCCGGTAATTTTCCAAGCCCACATGGATATGGTTTGTGAAAAGAACAACGATACCGTTTTTGACTTCGAAAAAGATGCCATCCAATCATACGTCGATGGAGAATGGTTGAAAGCCAAAGGCACAACGCTGGGTGCCGATGACGGAATCGGAATCGCAATCGCGTTGGCGTTTCTTGCCGACAACACCATCGAACATGGTCCGATTGAATGTTTGTTCACCGTGGATGAAGAGACTGGCTTGACGGGGGCATTTGCGTTGCAGGCCGGTTTTATGAAAGGCAAAATGCTTCTCAACCTTGACTCCGAAGACTGGGGCGAGCTCTTCATCGGCTGTGCTGGCGGTAAAGACACCGTAGCCACCTATGAATGTGATTTTGAGAATGAAATCCCAAGTAAATCAGTTGCTTACAAAATCATGGTTGGCGGTTTGCAAGGCGGCCACTCTGGCGACGACATCAACAAGAACCGCGGCAACGCTGTAAAGTTGCTCAACAGGATTCTTTGGAATGCATACCAGGAATACGATGCCCGTTTGGCTGACATTCAAGCGGGGAATCTGCGCAATGCCATCGCCCGTGAGGGTTGGGCCGTAATCACCCTTCCGAAAGAAAATGCCCCGGCATTTGAAAAATATGTATCCACAATGGATGCCGCTTTCAAAAACGAATTCCATACCAGCGACGCCGGCGTTTATGCCAAATGCGAAAAAACCGACATGCCGAAAAGAATTTTGAACGAAATGCTTCAAATCGACATCATGAACGCTTTGTACGCCTGTCCTCACGGTGTACTGGCAATGTCGCAAGACATTCCCGGCTTCGTAGAAACCTCCACCAACCTGGCCTCCGTGAAAATGATTAACGAACAGATTGTCATCACCACCAGCCAACGCAGCTCCGTTGAAACCCGCAAGCAGGATGCCTGCGACCACGTGGCTTGCGCTTTCTACGCCACAGCTGCCGACGAAGTAACTCAAGGTGACGGCTACCCAGGATGGAATCCAAATCCCAACTCACAGGTACTCAAACTGTTAGTTGAAGCCTACCACAATGTATTCCACGAAGAGCCCGCCGTTAAGGCCATCCACGCAGGATTGGAATGCGGACTTTTCTCCGAAAAATATCCCGACCTCGACATGGTTTCCTTCGGGCCGACACTCCGCGGTGTCCACTCTCCTGACGAAAAACTCGAAATCGCCACGGTGAAAAAATGCTGGGACCTCATTCTCGAATTCTTCCGCATTTTGAAATAATCCATTCATCGCAACTTCAAGCGATACCATTTTTGTTCATCAAGAACAAGTAGGGGTGGTAAAATCGATACCGCCCCTGCTTTTTCTGTTCATTACAAGACTTATGAAAAAAAGCATTTGCCTTCTATTAACCTTTTTACCCTTCTTTCTTTTTGCACAAGTTAAATTGGAAAACCCACCGCAAAAAGAATTGAAAACACTGAGTACGAGCGAGTTGAACAAATTATTCAACCAAGCGAACAGCACATTCAAGAAAACGGCCATCAAGTCATACGCCGATTCGGTTTGCAAAAAACTGAATGGCACGATGCTCATCGCGAAAGATGATGCAGTTTGGGTAAAACGCGCCGCCGGGGTGAAAACGTTGGGCAAAACCGACCAGCCCATTGTTGAGAACACCTGTTTCGAGTTGGCGAGTGTTTCGAAAGAGTTTACCGCAGCCGCTGTGTTACAATTGGTTGAAAAAGGGAAAATCGGGTTGAATGACTATATGGGAAAATATTTTTCAAACTTTCCCTACACCGGCATCACCGTCCAAAATCTGCTGGCTCACACTTCCGGATTACCCGAATATTTTGACTTCAAAGAGTCATGGTTCCCAGTGGGGCGACTGACCACGAATCAGGATGTGGTGGACGTGCTGATGAAGTACAAACCCCAAGTTCAATTTGCCCCGGGTACAAAATACAAATACACCAACACCAACTACGCTCTTTTGGCACTGATCGTGGAGAAAGCTTCCGGCATGAAGTTTGAAGACTATGTCCGAAAAAACATCTTTGAACCGGCGGGAATGAGCCACTCTTTTTACATTACAGAACGGGCGTCGAAAATCGGTTACAGCATCGCCGTCGGGCACAAAGCCGACCGCATTCCGCAAGAAATCAAAGGGTTAGATGGGACTTTCGGAGACAAAGGCATGTATTCCACCATCAATGACCTTTTTGCATGGAAAAAGGCATATTTCCGCGATTACAAAATCATTTCCAAGGAAATGACCGATGCAGCAATTTCCCAACAAAACAACTTGAAAGACAATCGCATACCGTCTGAATTGTACGGCTATGGCTGGCACTTGGAAATGAGTCCGTGCTACGGGAAATTGGTATATCACGGAGGATTGTGGCATGGGTACAACCACGTTCTTCTTTATTATCCGGCACAAAATGTGTTTATGGTATTCCTCAGCAACTACTGCAACCGAGCTCACCGCGGACAAACCGCTGTAGTACTGCATATTATATGTGGGGCATGATTAAAAATACCATCTTTACAAAATTTTTTTCCAATAACTTCGTTATATGAATAAAAATGAGTAATTTTGCACCCAATAATTTTGTAATCTAAAATCATTAGATATGATTAAGAAAAAAACCACAAAGGCTGACCTTGACTCCAGAAAGATCAACTTCTTCCTGTTGGGTTGCGCAGTTGCCCTCACCCTGTCCTTATTGGCATTGGACATTTGGGCAAGCGCTAAAGAAAAGGAAGCAGCAAGCCAGGTAATCCAAGCAGAACCTGACGCACAGGAAATGGAAATGCCAAACACAGATAAGACTCCTCCCCCACCGCCACCACCACCAGAAGAAGAACCCATGAAGGAAGAAGTGATCGAAACCGTTTTCAAAGAAACTGAAAAAGAAGTTTTGACCGATCTTAACTTTGATACCGAAGTTGACGATGAAACTGCTTTCGGTGAAATGGAAGACGATAACATCGAAATCGTTGAAGATAACGAAGAAGATGAAATCATTATTCGTATTCCGCAGGAAAAAGCAGAATTTCCCGGTGGTATGGCAGCTTTGAGAAAATACCTCATGGAAAACACCCAATATCCGCCTGCGGCACGTGAAAACGGTTTCCAAGGTGTTGTTATGCTGGAATTCGTTGTTGAAAAAGACGGTAGTATCAGACAAGTAACTGTACTCAACGGCGTCTGCAAAGATTTGGATGAAGAAGCTATCCGCGTTGTAAAAAGCATGCCGAAATGGAAAGCCGGTAAGAACAATGGTCAAACTTGCCGTTCATTCTTCAACCTCCCGATTACCTTCTCACTGCAATAACAGAACATCATGAATAAGAAAAAACGGTTGTCAAAAGGCAACCGTTTTTTTTATGTAAAAATGTACCTGGTTTAGAATCCCCACACATCGTATGAAGCGATGTCGTCGGTGTAAAAATCCAGAATTTCGTAATCCATCTCATCGAGTTCTTCGTCCACCAAATTGTCATCGATGAATTTGTCGGTCCGGGCATCGGTGGCTAAGTTGGAGTTATTGACGCGATGTTGCGGCTTTGCCGATGGTTCAGTCGCGCTAACGGAATTGTATGCCAATGCGGTTTCCAAATCCAGAGTTTTGCCCTCCGTTGCAACCGGGTGGGACTCGGGCTTTGACTTTTCCAAAATGACGCGAGCGACCGGGCCATTCGGTTTCGAATCGGAATTATTCAAGTGCAGTGCCACGAAAGCGCCGACGCCAAGCAACAGGCAGACCGAAGCCGCCACGGAAGTAATTCTAACCATACGGCGGCGCAGGAACAACTTGCGCGTTTCATCGGCTTTGATGCGAGCCATCACCTGTTGGGGCAACTCGTCGAAATAGCCAACGGGAACGGGGAAGTCGCTCTCGCCTTCGCTTTCAGCAAAGGTGGCAGGCAGCTTATCTGCCTCACCGGCAGCGATACGGGCCATCACCCGTTCCGGCAAAGCATCAAAATAGCCCTCGGGAACGGGAAAGTCTCCTTCCAATTTGTCTTCTAACGAAAAATCAGCAGAAACAGAAGATTCAGCGATGCGTTGCATCACCTGTTCCGGCAATTCATCGAAATAGCCGTCTGGCACAGAAAATGCATTGTTGTTTCTATATTTTTCAAGTAAATCTTCCATAAATCCTTTTCGCAAAAAAGACGGGTGGTTGACACATCTTTAATGGGAGGGTTTAAAAGTTTAAAAATATTTTAATCTACTCTAAATCAAGATGTTTGATAGAATCCTTATCCAATTTCACTTCACCCCATACTTTTTTTGTAAGTTTTAAGGCCTCCATGGTGGTAAGTTTGTCGGTTTGTTCAAGAATGCGTTGCACAAAGAAGCACTGTCGGATGTCGGCTTGGTTGTTAACCACGGCTTCGGCGAGAGCCTTGCAGGTCTGGTAGCCGCAGATACGGCAATCCACCTTCGGGAGGTCGTTGGTGATTTCAAACACCTTTTTCATTTTACGCATAGCGACGGAGATATTGTCGTCGAGTTTGTCCATGGAGCGGGGTTTCACTTCTCCAAGTGACATATTTTCGCGCAAAAATTCTTTATAATTGAGGATGTTGTTTTCAGACGGAGTAACGGTTTTAGGACGTTGTTTTGCGCGTTTCTTTTGGCGTTCGGCGACCAAGAAGCGGTTGCCGGCGCAAAGGATTCCGCCGGCGCAACTTTCATCGCAAGCGCGCAGTTCGAGGAAATCGATCCCGTCGAGGTCTTCGTTTTCCAACTTCTCCAAAAAGTCGGAAACATTGTGAACTTCGTCAATAGCGAGGTTGCGTCCAACGACAATATCTTTGATTTCACCGCCCGTAAGCGACCAAAGGATGCTGTTTTTTGAGAGGGGGTGAAAGTCGAATTCATCTTCGCGAAGAGTATAAACTCCCTGTTTAATTATTCGGAACACCTTGTTATACAAGTAGTTCATATTGATAACGCCATCGATATTGGATTTTTCCTCACCCACAGGGCTCTTGATGGCGGCAATTTTTGCTGCGCAGGGGGAAACATAGAAAATGCCGATGTCGGCGGGGGCGATTCCGTGTTCTGTAAGCACTTCGCGGATATAGATTGCGGTCATATCCAACGGCGGCTTCGTCAGCAAAAGATTTCCCACCAACGACGGGTACTTTACCTGTATCAAACGTACAATGGCAGGGCAGAAAGAGGAAATGATTGGCTTTTCCGCATCACAATCCTTGACTTTTTCATTAATGACCTCTTTCAGTACATCCACGCTCTTTTCCACCTCATAAACATATCTGAAACCGAGGTGGTAAATGGCAGAGAGGATGGCCCTCTGGCTCACCTTTTCCGGAAATTGCGCACTGAAAATGGAAGGAACCAAGAGAACGGGACACTTATAATTATATATGGTATCAAAGTCGTCCTGATCAATGTAGATAGCATTCATGGGGCAGGTTTGATAACACATGCCGCAATCGATGCAGCGGTTAGGATCCAAAATGGGACGGCCGTTTTCCACATGGATGGAACAGGTAGGACAAATGCTGGTGCAGTTGGAACAGCCGACGCACAAGTCGTACTTGATTTTCAAGGCGTGATGAATGTATTCCATATTAGAAGAAATTGGTAATTTCTACTGTAGTACCTTTGCCGACAACAGAGGTCACCGACAGTTTGTCGGAATTGCTTTTCATATTGGGAAGGCCCATGCCGGCGCCGAAGCCCATTTCACGGACTTCCGGAGAGGCGGTAGAGAAGCCCATCTGCATAGCTTGCTCGATGTCGGGAATGCCGGGGCCTTCATCTTCTAATTTGATTTTGACGCAAGTGTCATCAAGGTCAACGAAAATGGTACCGCGGTAGGCGTGTGCCACAATGTTGACTTCGGCCTCATAGAGCGCCACAACGGTGCGTTTCACAATAGCGGAGTCGACACCGAGTTGCTTCATCATTTTTTTAACTACACTGGAAGTTGTTCCGGCGTTGGAAAAGTCGCCGCCTTCCACCTGATATTCAAAATGCATGATTATTAATTTTAATAGACATTGGGCAAGTTGGCGCCAAACAAAATGCCCGAAGTGCTGTATAAAGAAAAGTCCGTGGAGATGAGCACCATGTCGTTATCTTCGGCCAATTCCTTCATCTCGTCGGTGGCTTTTTTGCCACGGACGAATACAACCACCTTAATATCAGATATTTCGCATGTGCGAATCGTCTGCATATTGCACAAACCCGTAATCAGCATCACAGCTTTGTCGGTGCGAAGGGTTAACACGTCGCTCATCAGATCCGAGGCAAAGGCGCAATCAACTTCCCTGTCGGAGAATGCCTCGCCTTCAACGACAGTACCTGAAATCAAAGATAGTACTTCCTGAATTTTCATTGTATTAAAAAAATAAATTATCTAAAAAAGTGGGCAAATATAGTCAATATTTTAATAGCTTAGTCAGCTAAATAAAAAAGTGTGTTTTCCTTTTTGGGAGAAATGACCTGAGTGAAAAGGGCGCGAATTTTATCGGGGGTGACATCGCGGTAGGCCTGGATGTCATTTTCAAAATCTTCCACCTTGCTGATGGACTCTTCCACCGCCAAAATGGAGGTGCGGCTGTCGAGTTTGATTTCGTTATTCAGCAGGTATGACTCATTTTTGTTCTTCACTTTCTGCAAGTCATGCTCAAAAGTGCTGCCGAATTGGAAATCTTGATAAAGGAAGTTGTTGAGCATTTTGTCAGCTTCGTGGATGTCGACACCTTCGGCGGGGCGGGCGACGATGGCCAAAATGCCCGGTCCGGCGGTACCGGAAATCGACATGGAGATGTCGGTAAACAAGTGGTTGTCGATGACAAACTTTTTGTTTAGGTAGGCGGACTGTGTATTTCCGAAGAGGTCGGAGATAAGATCATACGCGTAAAAGTCGGGGTGGAGGCGGTTGGGCATCTTCCATCCTTTCAGGAGCATGCTGTACGGAGCGGTGCGAGAGAGAGTTTTCTGACGGGCGGCGCGTTGAGCGGGTTCGGAGGGATAGTTTTTTTCCAGAGCGGGGCCGGCTGGGATGTCGCCGAACCACTTTTCCACCAATGGAACAACCTCTTCGAAATGAACCGGGCCCCCAATCACCAACACTGCATTGTTCGGACGATAAAACCGGTAATAGAAATTTTTTATGGTATCCATCGTAACTTCCTCTATATGAGAAATTTTCTTTCCTATCGGCATCCATTTATATGGAAATTTCTTATAGACGAAATTACTGAAGGATGACCACAAATCGCCAAAGGGTTGATTGAGACAAACCTCCTTAAATTCCTCAATCACAACGTGTTTCTGGGTATCCAGCCCCTGCTGGTCGAAAGCCAGTTCGAGCATGCGGTCTGACTCAATCCAGAGGGCGGTTTCCAGATTCTGTGCCGGGAGCACTATATAATATTGTGTATGGTCTTGAGAAGTATAAGCATTGTTGATGGCACCGACCTTTTGCAACGGTGTATCGTAATCGGGAATGTGTTTGGAGCCGCAGAACATGTAATGCTCCATCAGATGTGCCAGTCCTGTTTGATTGGGATTTTCGTCGCGGGAGCCGACCTTGTAAAGGACGTTGCAAGCGGCGAGTTGCGTTGTAAAGTCCTCATGCACAATCACCGTCAAGCCGTTAGCGAGAGTGTGTCGTTTGAAAGGTATAGACATAGGAATCAGATTTGTGGGATTTTTGAGACAATAAAAGTGACATTTTTTTCAATTTTTTCATGAAAAAGCCAAACGAAGAAGAAATACAGTGCGGTGGCGGAAAGGGCAGCCAATACGTTTAGCCATTCGATGGAGCAAACCAAATACATGAGGAAGAACGCGACAAGAAGAACCACGAGTGGGAGCAAGTAACAGATAATCACTGCTTTTACGGCAAGGGTTTGACGGAGTTCCACACGCACTTTCTCGCCAGTGGCAAACTGTGCCGCGCTGAAATTTTTCGCTACCACCAGTTTCTCCTCGCTCTCGGAAACGCCGCACAGCCCTTTCGCATGGCAGGCGGCACAAGCAGAACTTACGGTCATTTTTACCGTAACATCTATTCCATCAACAGATTGCACGATGGCTTCGTGACTTACTTCGCTATTATTCATGTTTACGCGAGTTTAATTCGGCATCGATATCCGCCGCAAGTTCGTAATTTTCTTTTTCCAACGCCTCTTGAAGCAGCTCTTGAAGTTGCTCGGCTGTGGCCTTTTTCAAGTCCAACGGGACTTTTCCGTCCCCTACTTCGAAAAAGTCGACCTCGGCATCATCATTCTCCTCGCTCTTGTTCCAGAAATCACGGACGGCGGCGGGAAGTTCGCGTTGTTTCGACTTTCCTGTTTCGGCGTAACAAACCCTTTCAAAAATTTCGGCAGGAATGACCACCGGAATTTGCGTTTTGAGAGAAAGCACCAGCGCATCGGAAAGACGGGCGTCGAGCTCCCACATTTTTTCGTCACACCGATAGTAAACACTCACGAAATAGATTCCGTCTTGGACATCGCGCACCCGGATTTTGACAATTTCAGCATCGTTCTGTTCCAACAACTGCATAATCAAATCATAAGGCAGTGGGCGCTTCACCTGAATTTTATTATACTCCATAATGATGTACTTCGCTTCAGCGATGCCGATAATCACTGGGATAAAGCGGTTTCCATTTTTTTCATTTAGAATCAACGTAAACGCATCGCCTTGCAAGGTTGGGGAATCCTTATTGGCGAGTTCGAGTTCTATTTCCATTGTTTTGCGCTTTTTTAGGGTGCAAAAGTACGATTTTAATTAAAAAAAGAAAAATTTTCAATAAAAAATATTGGCAATATTCGCACTGAAATAAATTATAAATTATTAATTACCAATGGATTAAAAAATATTTCACCAAAATAATTCAATAAAATAAAAAAAAATGTATTTTTGCGCGCTGATGAAAGTGCGTAAGCAAGCTTCATTAAAAGCATTGGGCGTTGGTGTAATGGCAACACTACAGATTCTGGTCCTGTCATTGAAGGTTCGAGTCCTTCACGCCCAACCAGAGGTTCGTGGAAACACGGACCTTTTTTTATTTTCGGCAGCAAAACAGGGCTTTGGAAATAATTTTATGTAAAATGTTATACAATGAAAAAAAACTTGTAAATTTGCGGCCTTAATTTATAAAATGAAATAAAAATGGCAAACACTGAAAAATTAGGCGATTTGAAAGATACTGGCGTTGCAGGAAATGCAAAACACAATGCACATTCTGACAAATTAGGCGACACCAATGGTGAAAAAGGTAAACTTGCTAGATTTTATAGCGAAAACGAAAGAGTGTTCAACGGCATCGGTATCGGTATTCTGATTGTAGCCATCCTCGCCGTAGTTTATTTCAAAGTTTTAGCTCCCAAATGGAACGGTCAAGCAGCGGAAGCCGCTCAGCCCGCCATCGCCAGCGCAGTTCAAAACGGAACGCTCAGCACGGACACCGCCACCTTGAAAGCCGCCCTCGACGGCAACAAAGACATGGAAGGTTTCCTCTCCGTTATCGAATCTTACGACCATCCCGGTTTGAAAACCGCCCGCGCTGCCAAATTCAGTCTCAAATATTATGCAGCTCTCTGCTACATGAACATGGGTCAGAATGATGACGCTTTGGACCTCCTCCTCCAGATGAAAAAACGTGACGATTATCTTTGGTACGAATCACAAATGTTAATCGGTGACCTTTATGATGACAAGGGCGAAGTTGACAATGCAAAGAAATATTACGAAAAAGCCATCAAGGGCGAAACCGATTTCGTTGCTCCTATCGCATTGTGGAAAATGGGCATGCTCTGCGAACGCGAAGGAAACTGGAGCGCCGCTTACGACAATTACAACACCATCAAAGAAAACTACTACGAAAGATACCAAGGCATGGGCGTAGCCAAATATTATGAACGTGCCAAAATCAAAGCTGGAAAATAATGGAAAAGAAGAAAAATCTTTCTAACATATTTGTTCCCAATACCGATAATGCCAATTTCAAAATTGGCATTATTGTTAGTATGTGGAACGATGCCGTTACCGGTGCACTGAAAGAAGGTGCGTTGAATACGCTTTGGGAGGCGGGCGTGCCGAAGGGCAACACTCTCGTTTACCATGTCCCCGGCAGTTTCGAATTGCCAAGCGCCGCCGCCATGCTGCTGGATGCCAACGAAGACATCGACGCAGTAATCTGCCTCGGCTGCATCATCCAAGGTGAAACGCGCCACTTTGAGTTCATTGCCCAAGCGGTAGCCAACGGCATCGCCAAGGTCGGCATCGAATACACCATCCCCGTGATTTTCGGCGTACTCACCTGCGACACTGCGGAACAGGCCGCCGACCGCTCCGGCGGAAAACACGGCAACAAAGGTGTGGAAGCCGCCGCTTCCTGCCTCCAAATGCTCCACACCCACAAAAAGATGTACTCGAAGACGGGGGAAAAGGTGAATGGGTAAATGGACGAAGGTGTGATGGGATGAAGGAAAGTTGAAAGTAAGAACTAACACATACTTAATATGAAGGTAGTATTTATGGGGACCCCGGAGTTTGCCGTGGGCTCGTTGGATGCAATTTGCAAATCGAAACATGAAGTATTGGCCGTGATTACAGCGCCCGACAAGCCGGCCGGCCGCGGACTGAAGATGAAGCCGTCGGCGGTGAAAGAGTATGCTGTAGAACACGGTTTGCGCGTCCTACAGCCAGAAAAGTTGAAAAACGAAGACTTTCTTTCTGAGTTGCGAGCCATCGGCGCCGACATCTTTGTGGTGGTGGCATTTCGCATGCTGCCCGAAGTGGTTTATGCCATGCCGCCACGCGGAACCTTCAACGTACACGCGGCTTTGCTGCCCAACTACCGAGGTGCGGCCCCCATCCATTGGGCCGTTATGAACGGAGAAAACAAAACCGGCGTCACCACCTTCTTCCTCAATCAGCAAATCGACACCGGCGACATCATCGATGCCACGGAAGTGGAAATCGGTCCCAACGAAACCACCGGCGAACTGTACGACCGACTGATGGTGTGCGGGGCGGAACTGGCCGTTCGCACCCTCGATAATATTGAGGCGGGAACGGTGACCGTCCGCAAACAAGAAGACATCCCCGTTGACGAACTCAAACCCGCTCCCAAAATTTACAAAGAAGACACTTTCATCCATTGGGAAAATTCCGCTAAACAAATTTTTAACAAAATCAGAGGCCTCTCCCCTGTTCCGGGGGCTGGTTTTTTCATCACCAACCATAAAGGACAAGAAGAATTCGTCAAAATTTTCGAAGCCGAAGTTTTGCCGTTAAGTGTTGAAAGACAACCGGGTACTATTGAAATAGAACTTCCCAATTCTTTCCATATTTTTGCAAAAGATGGTGCCCTTTCTGTCAAAACTCTACAATGGCAGGGAAAGACAAAACTAAAAATATCCGATTTTTTAAGAGGATTTCACCCAGAAAATTACACATTAGTGGCGCATTAAATATTGATTATCAATAAGTTATGATTTGTAGTTAAAATATTTTTAATTTCTTTTGAAAAAAAAACAAAAAAACAAGGAAAATATCAAAATTACTATTATATTTGCGCTGCTAAAAGTTAATATATTAACCATTTAAATTTATTAAAATGAACAAGAGTGAATTAATTGATGCAATCGCTGCAAAAGCCGGTTTGAAAAAAACTGATGCTAAAAACGCCCTCGAAGCTTTCATGGCTACCACCAATGAAACTTTGAAAAACGGTGGCAAAGTTGCCCTCGTTGGTTTTGGCACTTTTTCAGTTTCAGAACGTAGCGCAAGACAAGGCCGCAACCCGAAAACCGGTGAAACGATGACCATCCCGGCAAAGAAGGTTGTTAAGTTCAAAGCTGGTGCTGAAATGGCAAAATAAGCAGTATTGCACTTTAGCAATGCAGAGCCCCATGAAAGTGGGGCTTTTTTATTGTAGCACATTAACGGTTTCAACCTTTTCACTTTTCCACGAAAAATCGTATTTTTGCCGCGCGTTTCCTTTTGTGGAGTCGCATTCGTAAAGTACTTAGTAAGAATAAATTAGATAATAAGATGAATTTTATTGAAGAATTGAAATGGCGTGGCATGATTCATGATATGATGCCCGGGACGGAAGAACAACTGCAAAAGGAGATGACCACCGCGTATGTGGGCATCGATCCGACGGCAGATTCACTGCACATCGGCCACCTGGTGGGCGTGATGATGCTGAAACATCTGCAAGAATGCGGCCACCGCCCCATCGTGCTGCTCGGCGGCGCTACCGGTATGATTGGCGACCCCTCCGGCAAGTCGCAAGAACGCAACCTGTTGGATGAAGCCACCCTCCGCCACAACCAAGAAGGCATCAAAAAACAACTCTCCAAGTTCTTGGATTTCGACAGCAAGGAACCCAATGCCGCCATCCTGGTAAACAACTACGACTGGATGAGCAAATTCACCTTCCTCGAGTTCATCCGCGACATCGGCAAGCACATCACCGTGAACTACATGATGGCGAAAGACTCCGTGAAAAAACGCTTTAACGGTGAAGGAGACGGTATGTCGTTCACCGAATTTTCATACCAGTTGGTTCAAGGTTACGACTTCATGTTCCTGAACCAGAATTACAACTGCAAACTGCAAATGGGCGGTTCCGACCAGTGGGGTAACATTACCACCGGCACCGAACTCATCCGCCGCAAAACCAACGGCGAAGCCTTTGCCCTCACCTGCCCTCTCATCACCAAGGCCGACGGCGGAAAGTTCGGTAAAACCGAAAAAGGCAACATCTGGCTTGACCCGGAAAGAACCAGCCCCTACACCTTCTACCAATTCTGGCTCAACTGCAGCGATGAAGACAGCAAAAAATACATCCGCATCTTCACCCTCTACTCCAAAGAAGAAATTGAGGCTATGGAAAAGGAACACGAAGCCGCCCCACACCTCCGCATACTGCAAAAAGCTCTGGCTAAGGACCTTACCGTCCGCGTTCACTCCCAAGCCGACTACGAAGCTGCTGTCAACGCTTCCGAAATCCTTTTCGGAAAGGGCACCGCTGAAAGTCTGGCCGCCCTGCCGGAAAACATGTTCCTGGCCATCTTCGACGGCGTAGCCCAAACCGACATCAGTCGCGACACCATCAATGCCGGTATCAGCATCGTGGACCTGCTGACCGACCACACCCAAATGTTGGCATCGAAGGGTGAAGCCCGCCGCGAACTCAAAGGCAACGGCATCTCGGTCAACAAGGCAAAAGTGAATGACCAATGCATCGTTACCGAAGATATGCTCATCAACGGGAAATACCTATTGCTTCAAAAAGGCAAGAAGAATTACCACATTGTGAGAGTACAGTAGTTCGGTTAAATCGGTTAATCGGTTAAACACCTAATTTCCTAAATCATGGAATGGAATAGCCTCCTCGACATTACCGCCCTCGTAGTCGGGCTCATCTATCTTCTGCTCGAATACCGCGCCAGTATCTATCTGTGGATTGCCGGCATCATCCTGCCCCCCG
>JAKSME010000039.1 GCA_024400785.1 Bacteroidales bacterium | reverse complement strand
GCACTTTCCTTTATGGATTTATATCAGCAACTCCAATATTTCGAGCAGCATCCCGAAACGCCCGTCGTCCACAACAAGAGATGGGAGCGCCTGCACCACACCCCGACCGATTTTCTGGAAAACGAGCGTATCAAACGACAAGTCTATCGGGAACAGCACAAGGCCATCGTGCAGATGCAGGATTTGCTCAACCATTATGAGGAAAACCGCATTCGGGCTTCCATCCATCTTCTTTTGGAAAAAGCGGAGCTGTTCATCTTTCCCTATAATTGTGAAGGCAAAAAACTGTCGGAGGAATGCACCCACAGCATCATTGAAATTCTGAAGTCCTTCAATTTCAACATTTTCGAAGACACCTATTTCAATGAGGCGGATGCTTTGGTGGCCTACCGATATTGCGACACAAAGACTATCGTCATCGCCGACAAAAGGCAGCCGACGGATGCTTTTGCAGCCATTCGCGACTTGGCCCTAAAATGTGACTACAACTTCGTCTATAAAAGTCCTACCAACAAGTCGGCCAACATCTTCAGAAGAGACAAGCGCCTCATCGTGCGCGGAGAGCGATGCGAAATGCAGAACCTGACCACTTTGCTCTTGTCGGCTGCCGACGACATCTTCCCGGAAGACTGGTTCTTAGACTCCAAAACCGACCCGCACTCCTTGGGAATTATCAACGATTACAAATTGAATTTGCGCAAGCGATTAAACGACATTATGGACGACAGCAACAAGCAGTGCGAGAAACTAATGAAGAAAGAGTAATTTTTTAATAAAAAAATGATACTTTATTGGACAATGAAATAAAACCGTTTACCGCTTATGACCACTATTTTCACTTTAACTGAAATCACCGTCAACAGCAAGTCGCGTTACCCCGTGCGCAAGACACAGGAACGCGATTTGGGCCTGTACTCCACCGTGGCAAATGCCGAAGCAGAGATGAAACGGCAGGCACAACTTGAGTTGGAAGCCGAACGAGAATGCCGCAAAGAAATTGCTGAGGACGAAGAATGCCGTCAGGAAGAAAAGCTTCGAGGGCACGACGTCGTGTTGGCGTTCCGCATCACGGAACGGGAATTGGATGCGCCCAGTTGGGGCGACATACAATCGGTACGCACCTACACCGCGGCCGGCGCCCCCAACGACGAGTGCCTGCTGGACGAAATGTGCGAACGGCATTTCACGGGCCGCCAACCCGAAAAAATCCGTTTCCAGCCCGGCGACATCGTGGAGGTAATCACTTCGTGGGATGCGGAACTCTGCGTCGTTGGCAATACTCCGCCCACTGTGGACGACTACAAGCGACTGCTTCCATACTGGCAGGAAAACTCCATCAAACGATGCGCAAAAAATGGCGTTGGATACGAGGAAACATACTGTTTCCACTGGGATTACAGCGACGACTGCTATCTGGCTTACTCTTTGGGAGAGGGAGACACCCACTTCCACCCGGAATCGCCGAAGGTGTTCCGCCCCACAAAACCCGTGCCGAAAGCGCTGCGCGACAGACTGAAAGCAAAATACGAAGAAATGATAAAACTTTATGGACAGTGATTGAGAATGAAAGAAGCGTGAGTTGAAACAAGGACAATCAAAACATCGATAATATGGATGATGATGATAAATAGGTCAAAACATAAAGTATGAATGTCAGAAACGTAACAAAAGAAGATTTAACAAAACTCGCCGAATTGATTTCTTGCGAAGAGCTTTCCACAAGGGACGATGTTTCATTCCTAAATTCAATACAACTAAAACACTATAACAATTCCTCCCCTCTGTTCACAGTTCACTAATCCCAGTTCACTCCAATTATGAAAACCTACATACAAATCACAGGCGGGCGCGGGCCCGTGGAATGCGCACGAAGCGTGATGCTCGTGGCACGCAAACTGATGGAACAATTTCCGGATCTCCAGATGGTGGATTATGAAAAGCACAACTCCGCACCGGGCTGCCTGATGTCGGCAACGCTGGCCGCCACCCTCGACGAACAGAAGGTGGCCGCAATGCGCGCCGAATGGGAAGGCAGCGTGCTGTGGATCAGCACAGAGAACCCCTACCGCCCGTTCCACAAACGCAAAAACTGGTTCGTGGGCGTTCACTTCTTCACCGATGCCGACACCATCACCATCAACGAGAGGGACATCCGCTACGAGACCTCGCGCAGCGGCGGGCACGGCGGACAAAACGTCAACAAGGTGGAAACCGCCGTCAAGGCCACGCACGTCCCCACCGGACTCTCCGTGCGCTGCGAGGAAGAACGCTCGCAACTCCTCAACAAGGACCGCGCCAAAGAACGCCTCATCCTCAAACTCTCCGCCATCAACGACGAGAAAAAGGCCGAACAGGATCGCAAAATCTGGATGAACCACAACACCCTCGAACGCGGCAACCCCGTGAAAACCTTCCGAGGGAAACTGTGATTTCAGTGAACTGTGAGCAGTGAACAGAGTTTCCTCCAAAAGAAAAGTGCCTGGAAGGGCGCATTTGATTTTTATTTTTTCGTCAACCTATCATAAAATAAAGAAAAAGTTGTATTTTTGCACGCTTTATTAAATGTTAATAGTATGACAAAATCAACAATGGGCACTAAACTCCCACGGAAATTGGAATATAAAATGCAGCAGGTAGGCGAACAAATCAAGTTGGCCCGTTTGCGACGAAATTTGAGCATCGCGCAAGTGGCCGAACGTGCCACCTGCTCGCCACTAACGGTTTCGCGTATCGAAAAAGGAGTGCCTACAGTTGCTATCGGCATCTATCTGCGGGTGCTTTACGCCCTCCAATTGGATGATGATATTCTGCTGCTGGCACAACAAGACGAACTGGGCCGTCAACTGCAAGATCTGGCACTCAAGCATCGTGAACGAGCTTCTAAAAAATAGCAAACCATGAAAAAATTATATGTCTATGCGGATTTCGATTGGCTGCCCCAGAACCAATTGGTTGGTGAACTGGCTTACGAATCTCTGAGAGGCAACGATTCGTACAACTTCAAATTTGACGATGTCTGGTTGCGCAACTCGGGGGGGCTTTTTTTGAGCGCCGACCTGAATAATTATCCTGGAATGCAATATACCCAACCAGGTCACGACATCTTTGGATGTTTCTCTGATTCACTCCCTGATCGATGGGGGCGGATGTTGCTCAATCGGAGAGAACAGATTGTGGCGAAATCGGGGAATCGTCCCATTCGGTGCCTCAGTTCCTTTGATTATCTTACAGGCATTGACGACTTTAGCCGTATGGGCGGATTCCGTTTCAAAGAGAATCCCAACGGAGACTTTATCTGTTGTGAAGATTGCTTATCCATTCCTCCCATAGCAAACATACGAGGACGGGAGGTCGCCTGCAAGAAAAAAAAAAAAAGCGAGGAGCAGAACCTTCTCCCTCAGGAAAAATGGATTCAGCAACTACTAAAGCCCGGGACTTCTTTGGGAGGCGCCCGTCCTAAAGCGGGTGTCGTTGACGAGAACCACGCACTCTACATTGCCAAATTCCCTTCTCGCAAGGATGATTACGATGTGGCACTCTGGGAACATCTTTGTAATCTACTGGCGTCATCTGCCGGTGTACAGGTTGCCCAAACCAAGGTCATTCGAACAAGTAATCAATACCACACACTGCTTTCCAAACGTTTTGACAGAACAGAAGATGGACGTCGAATCCATTTTGCATCCGCATTGTCTCTCCTCGGTTTGACTGATGGTTGTAATGCCGATTCCGGCAATGGCTATCTTGACATCGTGGACTTCATCCTCCAAAACTGTTGCGAAGTGGAGGCCAACCTCCGGCAATTATTTCGCCGCGTAGCCTTCAACATTTGCGTGGGCAATAGTGATGACCATTTCCGCAACCACGGTTTCCTACTGACTCCGAGGGGCTGGACTTTATCGCCCGCATACGATATAAATCCCACCCTCAGTATATACCAAAGTCTGCTTATCAATGCCTCAACAAGCCAAGCTGATTTGGGTGTCTTGGCAGCCTCTGCCGGCGATTATCTGATTCCGAAAAGCGAAGCGGAAAGCATCATCCGAGAAGTAACAGAAGCAGTAAAAAAATGGAAGTCCCTGGCCGCCAAACTGAAAATTTCCAAACGCGACGTGGACTTCTTCACACCACGGCTTGAAAAATACACCGCGAATAATGGAGAATAAATCACAATGCATCCCCACTCTCCTTTCATTGTCAATTGTTAATTGTTAATTCATAGATGTCCGATCTCAAAATCTTCACCACCACCATCGAGGATGCCGCTCTGGAGTTGGTCAACACCATTGCCGAGCATCCCTATTTTGAAAACCAGAAAATCCGCATTATGCCCGACACGCACGCGGGCAACGCCATCGTGGTGGGGTTCACCTGCCCCGTCGGCCCGTATCTGAACCCCGAGCACGTGGGCTCCGACATCGGCTGCGGCATCGAAACAGAGCTGTTCGACAAGCTGCTGCCTGCGGAGCAGTTCCCGCTGTTCGAGCAGCGCATTCGCAACGCCATCCCGATGGGCAAGGACCTCAACGCCAAACGCGAGTTCGACCTCAAGGAGTTCTGCAAGTTCGTGCGCAAAGAGCTGAGCCGCGCCGCACAATCCTCCGACGGACTGGTCTGCGAGGTTCCGTTCTCCAACGAAAGCGACATCTCCGCCTGGTGCCAGTCGCTGAACCTCGACGAGAAAACCTTCTACAAATCCATCGGTACTTTGGGCGGCGGCAACCACTTCATCGAACTCGACTATAACGAGGAGCAGGAACTGATGGGCGCGACCGTCCACACGGGCAGCCGCAACATCGGACAGAAGGTGTGCAACCGCTGGGCCAAGAAGGCCATCGCCACCAAGGGCTACCTGTCGGGGGACCTCCTGTCGCAGTACCTCACCGATATGGTGGTGGCGCAGGCCTACGCCCAATACAACCGTAAAATCATCTTGGACAAGATTGCCGACATCTACAAAAAACTCTGCAAAGGCAAAGTGACAGAAACCATCTCATCCGTACACAACTATTTGGATTTCAGCGATATGATTATTCGCAAAGGAGCCATCCGCAGCTATGTGGGCGAGCGGATGGTGATTCCGTTCAATATGCGTGACGGTCTGGCGATATGCGAGGGCAAGTCGAATGCCGACTGGAATTGTTCGGCACCGCACGGTGCGGGTCGGCTCCTGTCGCGCAACAAGGCGAAGGAGCTGCTCACGATGGAGGCCTGCCGCGAGGCGAGGCGCGACAGCTACAGCACGAGCGTGTGCGAAGGCACGCTCGACGAGTCGCCGATGGCCTACAAAGACACGCAGACCATCCTCCGCGAAATCGAACCGACCTGCGAGATTCTGTACTTTATGAAACCCGTGGTGAATTTGAAAGACACGGGAAAATGATGCATCATCTTTCCTCGCTGCTCTCCTTACAGCACTCCGCAAACCGCACGCGCTCAAGTGCGGCGGTTAGTCCGGCAAAGTCGAGGGTGGGAAGCGGCTGCTTGCCGCCTGCATAGCTGCAGAAGTTGACTCTTTTGTCCCACGAAACAGAACAGAAGTTTTGCGGCGGTACGCACTTCAGCAGGCACGACGGACTTTGGAACGGCTGCCCGCCCGCCACTTCCGCCAGTTGTTTGGGCGTGGGCGAATCGCTGAAACGCTGCGACACCAATATGATCTGGTCGGGCTTTAACTGTTTCGAAACCAGTTGGTAAGCTCTTGTGCAGAATTTGATTTTCGATGCAGGAACCAGCAGGTTGACGCCGGGCTTGATGCCAGTATCGGCCAGCCAGGCAATTTGTCGGAGCACCCTGTCCACTTCCCATTCGTCGTCGGCCTGGTGGATGGTGATGTGTATTTTGTCGGGTGGCGATGCCAGCAGCTGTCTTCGCACATTCTCGTTATCCAGCGGCAGTCCGTTGGAGGTAACGGAGAGATAGACGACGGGCTGTAACTCCCGGATGATTTCGAACACACCATCGTATTCGAAGGGCTCGCCACCGCCGAGCGAGACTGCCTTGACGCCGTGAGCAATGCAGTCTTTCGCAAAACAGATGACCTCCTGCGGGGTCCATTTCACATTGCCTTGACGGCTGCTGTGATTGTAGCAGAAGTCGCACTGCTTGGTGCAGAAATTTGACAGGTCGATGGAGAGCAGTTCTATTTCTTGCATAGTTCGTTCAATTTCTGCCACACTTTGAATTCTTCCTCGGAGAGAACGCAGCGCTTGCGTCCACGATAAGGAAGTGAAGCCAACTCTCTGATTGCATTGATGTTGTTTTCCACGTCATTCCAAAGGAAGTAGGGGTAATCGCAGCCGTTGATGCGGATGTGGTTCGCATCCATCGAAAATTCGTGCGTGTCGGTTTCCCACTGGCGGAGTTTCGGAAGCGCATCCTCAAAGATGATGACCACGCGCGGATGCACATAGTCGAAGGCCTGCTCCAGATATCCGGCCTTGTCGGAAACGTGTGCCGCCACATTTTCCGGAATCGGGATGCCCTTTTCCTTCAACTTGATTAGCGGAGAAGGAATTACGTTGGTAATATTGGTAGAAATGGCGGCGTAATTGTGTTGGAGAAATTCTTCCAACTCGTTTATTATATTATGGAAATCATAATGTCGAATATTTGTACTTATATATAGAATTGTGGGCGAAAGCGAGGTGCAGTGCGGCCAAAAACTGTTTTCGGAATCCCAATCACAAAATTCGGAAAAAATGCTGGAAGCGAAAAACAACTCTGCCCCCGATTCCGTTGGCAGTAGGTGAAACGATATGCCCAGTGTGTTTTCATCGTCCATAAACATTGTTTTTTCAAAAGGAAAGTATTCGGCAATTTGAATTTTATCGTATTGGGAAAACTTCAGAGGAAGCCGGACGACCTTGGATTGTATGTGTGTTGGTAATTGTGATAATTTAAAAGGATTTTCAGGAGTAATCGTTCTCGTCATCAATTTCCTCGGGTCGCATTCCTGCTGGTAAATATAAAATGGGTACATCTCCGCATTTACATTTTCCCATTTCACTTCGTTATTCTCATTTAGAATGTCATTAAACCAAAAGTCCCAGTTGCCCTTTTTGATGATGATTCCTTGTTGTATCATCTTTGTGTAAGTGCCTTCTTCGAAGTAATTTACTGCGTAAAGACCTAACTCTTCCGAGAAGCAGACCAAATCTTCTGACTTATCCTTGTCGGAAAAATAAGACAAGAAGTCCTCTTTTTTTGCAATATCAATTTGTACAACGGCATCAACGACATCTGATTCTTCGGCGGGTTTCAAAAAAGACAGCAAGTGCTCGGCTTGTTTTTTGTCAAGAGGGAAATGTGAAATTCCATTTTCATCTTTTGAAGAAAAACCGTTCATCAACATACTTTCCAGACAGGACTCCGTTTCGTAGGCATTCTCCGGCACAGGACCGTTTTCGTTAAATTCAAAATCAGCGACATTGCCCTCTTCGTCGGCAAAAAACCAGCTGGTGGACATCGAGTGCGTGGCGGGGTATTCTTTTAAATCGTTTCCAATCATAATGGGCGGGTGTTTTAGTGTCTCTTCAACAGGGCTGTTTCCCTAATGTTATCAGCGCCTAAAAAGCAGACGGCAAATTTATAAAAAATGTTGTTTGCTCGCTGCGAAATTGATAAACAAATCCGCTGTCACTTTTCCCTAAAATTCATACGTTCCATCTTAACTCCGTGGTGAATTGGACATTCCTCCCTCCCCTCGCCCACCCGCGAGGGGCTTTTTTTCTGCTACTCGCAGCTTTTGCATTTTTTACAAAAAACAGCTTATTTTTGCAGCCGTAAAAATGAAAAATTATTCTAAAATTATTTTAACATAAAAAAATCCATAACTTATGTCATTAACCATCAACGACCGAGAATAAATTATGAATGAAGAATTAGTAAAAGCGCTGGATGATTTCTGCAAATCCCTTTTGGAATCTGATTTCGAACTGCAACCATTTGACGGAGTGTTTCACATCGAAGGAGAGTATGAACCCTTCATTGTTCCGACTGATGCCTCGATGGGTGATTTATCTAAAATGGTGGCAGAAAAACAGGAACAATTAAAACTCCGCAAACAATTTACAGATTGGATTGAAAATTTTACGCAAAACAACAATGAGCTTGCTAAAGAATTGTTGTCTAACGAGTTAAAACGAAAGGAGAACGAATCCAAATGGAGGTCTCCGCACCGCATCATCGTTAAAAATGATCAAATCCATCTTGAACTCGAGGATGGAAGTCTTAAAAAGCTAAATCTGGGCCGAGGTTATCCGGGCAAAACGATGTACATTTTTCGTTTGAGACAATTGGAACGTGCCGCCGAGAATGGCGCGGAACCGTACTGCTTGTCGCAACCGGAAATGAGTATTTATAAGGATGAGCTAAAAAAAATCCACAAAAATCTCAGCGGTAAAGATTTTCGTGGCATTGACGACTTGTTCTTGAAGGGATCATTTTCCAACAGCTTTTCTACCATAAACGTAAATATACGGAATGCTTTTTCCGAGTTTTTTGATGTGTGCGCGCTCAAGTACTTGACAGGCAAATGCTACAGCGTAGAGATTTTAGGCAAAGACCGCTACGGGAATCCACGTTACGGCATTGAGCTCACCCCCGATGACTTCGACCTCGGCTGGTACAGCATTCACAGTAACAACATTTAGAAACCATCCCATTTTCCGCCGTCTCCATTTCCTGCTACCCGCAGAAAATCACTTGACAGCATATTTCATCATACTTATGTTCCTCACGCTTCCATCTTTCCACCATTCACCCATTCCCCGAAGGTCCAAAAGGTCGTCAAGCCATAAATCAGCAAGACGATAAGGGTAATTTTGAAAATAAATGCTAAAGAATGCGCAAAAAAACACCAAAGAAGCACCGCGTATTTTTTTCAAAAACAAATCAAACTCACACCCGACAGCAATAAAAGAACACAAGGGAATAATTCGAAAAAAATAGTATCTTTGCAGCGATAATTTGATTGAAAATGAAAATATGGATTGGATGCCGTGGAATTTCCCTTGATGGTGGATTTGAGAGGATATCTTCCAACTAAAATTTTTAGCACACTAAATCTTTTGCTCATGTGGGATGTAATTACAACGGTCGTCATCGTCGTTGCTGCGTTGGCGGGAATTTCAAAGTTCAAATCGGTGCTGCCCTCCGCAGGTTGTGCCTGTTTTCTATTCCTTTTCCCTGTTGCATTAATCTTGTATTTTCTTTATTTCGGAGACGATGATTTTGTCCCCGGATGGCTCGTCTTTGTCGTTCCGTTCGTTATCTCTTTAATCTACAATTATGTGGCTAATTATGGGGAAACACCGAAAAAAAACAAAAACGCTAACGATGAAGCAGGCATGTCCGAAAAAGAATCTCCCGACATGTCTCCCACCGCCACTGTGTCCGAAAATTTGGATCAGGTGATGCAGGAACTGGACCAGTTGATTGGTTTGCAGGATGTGAAACAACAGGTGCATTCGCTGGTTAAATTCATCCGCGTGCAGCA
The DNA here is from genome assembly GCA_024400785.1 of Bacteroidales bacterium. Classification (GTDB taxonomy): domain Bacteria; phylum Bacteroidota; class Bacteroidia; order Bacteroidales; family WCHB1-69; genus UBA1756. The sequence goes on along the minus strand of JAKSME010000039.1, from coordinate 4,918 downwards.
ACAGCGAAGCCAACATCAACTCAAAACCTCTCCGATTTCTTACCACTGCGTGTTTTCCGGTTCGCCAGGCACGGGCAAAACGACCGTGGCACGCATCTTGGCGAAAATCTATAAAGAGCTGGGAATCATTAGGGAAGGTCATCTGGTAGAAACCGACCGCGCCGGGCTCGTCGCCGAATATATGGGACAGACCGCCATAAAAACCAACAACGTGGTCGATTCCGCCCTCGGTGGCGTGCTGTTCATCGACGAGGCCTACTCGCTCTATTCAGAATCGGCGGAAGACTACGGCCGCGAAGCCATCGCCACCCTCATCAAACGTATGGAGGACGAACGCGACAACTTGGTGGTCGTTATGGCTGGCTACACTGAAGAGATGAAACAGTTTGTGGACATCAACCCCGGTTTGCAATCGCGTTTCAACCGTTACATCGATTTCCCCGACTACACGCCCGACGAACTGCTGGAGATTTTCAAACTCTATGTGAAAAATGGAGATTTTCAAATGGATGAAACGACGGAAAATGCAGTTAAACAGCAACTTGCAAAGGCATATAATACTCGCGACAAATCTTTCGGCAATGCTCGTTTCGTGCGCAACTTTTTTGAAAAAACAATAGAAAAACAATCCATCCGTGTGGTTGACATTCCATCACCGACCGCCGCACAATTGATGGAGATTTTACCGGCCGACGTGGCAGAAGCGGATTGATGCTTGGAACGGGCGTCTTGGCCAATAAGGAATTGGCCAAACATACCGAAAATTCACGGAACAAGCGGTTGAAATTTTGAATAAAAGGGCAGATTTATACAATGGTCGGTCCGAAGAATAATCGTTCACGATTCAACGACCAACTTTTTTTCCTCTTCTATAAGTACCATTCTGGAGAATATCTCCATTTATATAAAATTCAGAATATCGCCCCGACCTCAAGTCATGTTTGTAATTCACAATTTGGGCTGTCTGTCGGCCGTTAAATTGAGAATATTGCATCCATAAACCCACTTTTTCACCTTTTGCGTTCAGTTGGTTGCAGGGTATGTATCCATGTCTTTGCAAGTTAGGTGAGACATATAGATTCGCGGCCCAGAATTCAAGGCGTATCGTATATCACCTATCCTCAAATGTCTGCGCCAATGTGGTGTTAGTACAAACGGCAAGAAGCAGCATTGATAACGCAAATACTCTCTTCCATTTCGATGCATAAGTAGAGACGGTGTGCACTACAGCAGAGGGGTTAGGGTGAAGGGTTGAGGGGTTAGTGGTGGACATGGGTTGGTGTTTTTATGTGGGAAATTGTGGGGGCAAAGATAGGGAAATTTATTTGGCTTGGGATACGGATTTTGGGGAAGTCGCAATTCAATTTGACGAATCATAACAAATTCGGGATTTTCAATTGGGGAGACCTGTCAAGAAGACATCCGATTCATACTCTATTTTTATTCCTAATGATTTACATGAGTTATAAATATCTTTTGTATCAATTAAATCAGTAAGAAACATACATTTCCCGTTCTTCAATTTGATTGCAAAGTAATAGTGGCCAATTCTTGACGAAGTACATATAATGTATTCTGAAATATCAGTGATTTTGGCGTCCATGTTGATTGCTTTATTGACGTAGCATATATTGTCACCAGATATTGTGATTCGTGTGTGTCGGTCAAAACGATAACACTTAATGAGCGTGTAGTAGTTATAACAAAGTAATCCCCCCATGGTAATAAGAACAGCGATGTTGCCACCAACACCGAGGTTTACGGCACCAGTGAACGGCGCCAAGCAGATTAGAATTGCTGGAAGCAGCGCACTAGCTATATCTATAATAATATCTTTACAGCTGATTTTTAATGTTTTCATAGCAGACAATTAGGCAAATCACCAATTCCACCAATAATTGGGGGTACTTATTTCTTGTAACTTAGAGTCGATTTTTTGCTTGCATTCGATAAAAAATTTTGCCCCATCCTTATATGCCTGTAATACCGTGCTCACAAACAATCCTTTCCAGCCCATACTCCCAATCATATTTGTGCCTGTATCGAACACCTTTTCAGCAGTAGATTTGTTGCTTGACAGCGTTTCAAATATTGCAAAGCCAGCCATAACGAATCCGACCGAGCTCGTTCCCCATTTGATGGATTTATTATCGGGAAATTCATTTTTAATGGATTCTAAGCCAATTGACATAAAAATTCCATAATCGCTAAAAAAGCCCAGATGTGAATGATTAGCCTCTCTCCGCACATTCCAATTTCTATAACTATAATAATGACTTTGTGGTTTGATTCTGATTTCCAACTTGTTCGATGTATATGAGCCATCCTTGGTCCCGTGACAATTATACACAGTTCTTTCTGTCATATTCACTTTTTGCCAATCACATTCCTTGCCAAGATATGTCCCAGTATTCGGACAGTTATCTTTCGTGATATCGGGATCAAAAACTGGCTGGCTGTTTCCTTCCGGAATCCACCAATCTCTCCCGTCTTCGTCTTTTATCACCACCGGATTGTTCGCACAATACACATACGGACTCACTCCGGGGTACTTGTCACTCATCGGGTCAACCGAGAGCCAGATGGAGAGGGTGGAATGGTAGTGACGTGCTGATGGAGGGGGTAAAATGGTCGTGGAATGATGCAAATAAGATAACATAGATGCAATCTTTGATATTAAAAAACTACGGGAGCTGTGGGAGATTGTCTTCCTCTACCATTCGTAGGGCCTTTTCACGAGACACCTTGATGAATTTTCCTTTTTTTTCATTATACACGTATACACGTTTTTGTTCTTGTTTTATTCTTAAAGCGTTGTTGTGAGCCTGTATAGGACCGTTCATTGCATATTCTGGTTTCGGATAAACATGGATAATTATGGATTTGCTTACATGTCGAGCTGGTGGTACGCTATGCCCTATGCCACTCCAATGAGGGTCGTCGAAAACATGCATCCAAAAGAATGTCACATGTGAACATTTTATCTTTTCTAAATGCACACACACAGAGTCTAATTGGAACAAAATGCCATTGTCTATTTTGAATTTCACCTTGATGTCATTGTATGAAATGACATATTTTGTTGAATACTTTCTTTCTTGCTTAATGACCAAAAATGCAGTGTCATTTCTGGGAAGTTTCTGCCACCGAAAGTTATGGAAATCGGAAGAAGGAGATTTAAAATACCCAAGAATCTCCTGTCCATGGAGTGACAAGAAAGACAAACAAAGGATGAAAATCGTAACGAATACTCTCATGTTAGAAATCAATTTTTATAAAACCGCCAGTCATATCGGGGATGAAGCAATTTACACCATACTTCAAATCACGATATACCCCATTCCACACTTTGTGATTTTCAGGAAAGCTCAATTCGTATTTTTTCACCAAATCATCTCTCCCACCAAATTTAAAAACGACTGCAATTTCACCTTTGGAAGCATTTGTTATCCAACCCATAATTGTTCTATGAGTAATGCCATCCATATCAATATATGAAGTTACTGTATTGGGTGCTCCAGCTGAAAACTTCCAAGCTTCAGCTTCATTTATGCAACTATGGTTTAGCAAACCATGGTTATCTTGGAATGCATGGTAAGTCTCTTCAAACAAATTTCTAAACGGACTTGCGCCTATAGAACGGTCAGAAACCATCGGGCTATCGCCTTTTGAAAAATTTATGGTTGACGTTCCGTCTCCATGGTTTTCGTACATTCCTTCTTCAAATCCGCTACGATTGGCATCATAATGCCAACTCTTAAAGGTATAGGTGTGATCTGTTTGTTCATCTAATTCTTTATAGATATCATGAAAACTTTTTGAATAATTATCACTTTTCGGGTCGATTAATTGGTTTATAAAGCTTCTGTCCTCTTCATCCGGGATTACAACAGTCATCCCATCCACATCCACCAACCGCACCGGATTATCCGCGCAATACGTGTACGGACTCACTCCCGGGTACTTGTCCGACAGCGGATCCACGCTGAGCCAGAGGGAGAGTGCGGGGTTGTACGGCAACGCTCCGTAAGGGAAATGAGAACCAGTATCTGCCGGGTAGGAGTGATTTTCCATACGTATAAAATCAGACCGCAAATATATAAAACTTTTCATTAAGTTTGCAACCCGCTGTTTTCCCCACTTCCGCTTTCCAAAAACTACCGAAAAGCATTGAAAATAATGGATTCCATTGAAATCCGCACTCTCAAAACGGGACAGGAACGTGCCAGATTCGTGACAATTTTTTTGCAATATTTCATAAAAAAGGAACAATTATGGCTATGATCTTCATCGACTTCCGCCCAGCGGAGTATCACAATGCAAAGTGCTCGTATGTAGCGTATTACGTCAGAAATCCGGAGACCGACGAACTGGTCCGCAAGCGCATCAAACTCAACCGTGTGCAGGGTTCCCGCAATCGTGCCAAATTCGCCGCGCGACTTTGCACCGAAATCAACCAGAAACTTTACGAGGGCTGGAACCCGTTTCTCGAAAACGACGCCTTCTTCAGAGGCACCACCCTGCAAAAGGGAATCAAGGATTTTCTCGCTTCAAAGTGTCCGAACGTCCGTCCCGACACCGTGAGAAGCTATCACTCCTACCTGAAATGGTTCAACGCGCTGATGCAAAACGGGGGCAAACTGCAGATGCCGATCAAGTTGTTCACCATGCACGACGCGGGCAAGGTGATGGACGCGCTGGCGGCCCGGCTGGACATCGGAGCGGCCACCTACAACAGCTACCTTGAGTTTTTCCGAAACCTCTTCAACCACTTCGTCACCCGCGACTGGATCAAGGAAAACCCCTTCTCGAAAATGCCGCGCCGCCGCGATCCCGATGCCCCGGCTGTCGCGGCAGAGCCGCTAGGGATCGGCCTTGACGATGGCGACGGCGTCCGGACCGTACTTCTTCACGATCT
>JAKSME010000038.1 GCA_024400785.1 Bacteroidales bacterium | reverse complement strand
ACGGTTAATTTCGGTTAAACGGTTAAACGAATCAACAAATCAACAAATCAACAAATCAACAAATCAACAAACATCACCCCTTATGAAACACAACATTTTTTTCAAAGCCCTCGTTCTCGCGCTGTTGGTGGCGGGAGGCATTTCTGTGTACGGACAGCATATCGTTTATGAGCCGTACGATTTCCGACAGGCAAACGCTGACGGAGACACCCTCTATTACCGCATCACTTCCGCGGTGGAACCCTATACCGTGGCGGTAACCCGCTGCCACGACTCCATCTACCATCAATTGCCCCATGCCAGCTACGCTTGGGAGGTTGGACAGCCGGGATTTGCCTATCCGGTTTACGACTATGATTCGCTCATCAACATACCCCCGGCTGTCACATACGACAACGTGACATACACCGTGACGGCCATTGACATTGAGGCCTTCTATTACCAGAAAGGTCTGCGTGTGGTGAACCTCCCGTCCACTATCGAAACGATTGATACCGCGGCTTTTTACCTCTCAACATTGTCAGAAATCACACTTCAGGAAGGGTTAGAGAGAATTGATTACGGAGCTTTTGCCAGTTGCTATCTCACCCAAATTGACTTACCGTCATCCACATTAAATATTGGGGAACTGGCTTTTGACGGATGCTACCTATTAACAAGGATAAATATCCCCGAAGGAATCACCAAGATTCCGGCATATTGCTTCCAGAGTTGTTTTTCGCTAAACGATGTCGTTTTACCAGAAAGTGTGGACTCCATTGAAGCAAATTCCTTCGCAGAAACGGATTCGCTAACGCAAATCGTCATACCTTCTCAAGTACGCTATATCGGTCCCGGGGCTTTTTCTCACCTTAACAACAACCATACTTTTCAAATCACAATGGAATCGACAACCCCACCCGATATTTCAGATGGTTTTTGGTCATTCCAGTTTGATACAATTTATTGCACCATTCCATGTGGCACGACTGGAGTATATGAAGCAGCCTGGAGTGCTCCTGGCCAGCATTTCATCTTTACCGAAGATTGTTCGGGTATTGATGATATTGCTAAACAAAGTGTAAAAGTCTATCCTAACCCGGCAAGCGATGTGATTCACATTGAGATGAATACTAACACAAACAACAAGATTTTCGTTTACGACATCTGCGGGAAAAAAGTGGCAAATATAGAATCCAAAGCAAGTAGCACCGACATCAATCTTTCCTCCCTGCCACAAGGAGTATATATATTGAGAATAATAAATGTGAGCGGTGTATATGTTGAAAAAATATGTAAAAAGTGAGCGAAGCAAAACAAATGATAATAACCCAATAGAACCTCAGCATTATGAAAAAGCAATTATTTACTTTATGGATTTTGGCGGCACTGACCGCTATGGCGACATTCGTTTCCTGCGAGAAGGACCCGCTGCCCGAGCCCAATCCAGAGCCGACACCCGATTACAGATGGACCTGGGCGGGCGAATACAACGGCACAAGAGCCGTAACCCTGTGGATTGCTGATTACCCTGAATATGACGGTACCGACTCCCTTATGCGCATCTACATTCGGGATTATGAAAGTGGACGGGATGTGACTATGCACGCCGACGGAACCTTCACTTACGATGGTCCTTATTCAAGCTCTTGCATTATCAATGGACGTTTCTATGCGAATAATGACAGTCTTTACATCCATTATCAAGCACCTAACTCCCCCGGCCATCCGGGATCTTTCCAAAAAGAGTTCTATTTATATAAAGTCCGCCCCTATTATCCACCGACGGAATAAAAATCATGCATTTATGAAAAATATATTTCTAACATTATTATGGATGTTATTTAGCATCAATTTCCTTCTTGCGCAGCATCCGCAGCAGGATCCAAACTGAGAACCTGTATTTGAGGATTCTTTCACCGTGTTTAATCAGAATAGATGGTATAAGGAGGAGGGAATTCGGGAAGCAGGAAACGTGACTGAAGATGTGGCAAATCTACTTGCTTCCAATGCTTTCATTAACCATGGAAAGCTCGTTTTGAGGGTAAAGAGGGATTCGGTTAACGTCGGTTAAACGTGGAAACGGTTAATTTCGGTTAAACGGTTAAACGTGGAAACGGTTAATTTCGGTTAAACGGTTAAACGAATCAACAAATCAACAAATCAACAAACATCAACCCTTATGAAACACAACACATTTTTCAAAGCCCTCGTTCTCGCGCTGTTAGTGGGCTTCCATACAAATATTTTCGCTCAAAACAATTACAGACACAGCGTGGGAGCCAACTTGGGTTGGATGAATGGCATTTCCTTTAAATTCAATCTGAAAGGCAATGTTTATTTGCAGACAGATTGGGGAATGGGAATTAATACGAATGTACTGTTCCCGGTGATAAACGAACTCTATTTTTGTCCGGATTTGGGCGGACAAGTGAATATTTTATATGAAAAAAAGTTCAGCAAGACTGCCAACACATATTGGATCGTTGGAGGCGGAATCTGCGGGGCGAAAGACTGGTCGAAAGGTTTGACATCACCCTATTGGAAGACAGGAGCGAAAGTGGTTTTAGGATTAGAGTGGTGTTTTGATATTCCGATGTCCATACAATTGGATATGCGACATGGGTATGGTTTGATGTTTTCTGCTAATAAAAATTTCGATGGCGGTGAAAATCTACTATTCACCATCAACCACGTTCCCTTTCACTTTTACGACTTTTCAATGGTATTTTCCATCAGATATTGTTTTGATAAAATCAAATAAATTAAAGTTCGCCTCCAATCAAAAGTGATTGATTACCAATAACATAAAACACAATACGGTTAAACGTGGAAACGGTTAATTTCGGTTAAACGGTTAATATTCGATTAAACGGTTAAACGTGGAAACGGTTAATTTCGGTTAAACGGTTAAAATCGGTTAAACGGTTAATATTCGGTTAAACGGTTAAACGAATCAACAAATCAACAAACATCAACAATTATGAAACACAACACATTTTTCAAAGCCCTCGTTCTCGCGCTGTTAGTGGCGGGAGGAGTAACATTCACAAGCTGTGTGAAACAAAAAAACTGTCAAGCCACCAGAAAAACTTTCATCGTAGAAGGTGAGCTTCATTACGTATCTGACGAAGAAGCGTATTTGAAAGACGAGTATCTGACGTGGGATTTGGAGCCATCGGATATCCCGCCCGAATTTCAGGAAGATGGAATAATGGTACGAGCCTCATTATTAAAACAGGGGATTGTGATGCTTCACGATATCGTCATTTATCCATACCAAGTAAAATGCATTGAATCAATGGAATAAAATTCAAAATATGAAAAGATTGTCACTCTTCCTGCTGCTTTTGTCGGCCCTATCCGCTTTTGCCCAGCAGGAGCACGAGCAGACCAATGCGGGTACGGACTTCTGGGTAACGGACGTGGTAACTGGAAATGAGGCTTTTGTTTCTAACAATGGTGATGTTTTGTCTCAGTTCAGCCAAAATTTGTCTGTCCCTGACCATTTCTCTGATACGGCCTTCATCCTTATTTTAGGAAATGAAAATTGCAGCGGCTACGCTGAAAACCCGTTTTCCGGTTGGTATGTCGATTTTGTTGTTTCACAGGGAAATGTAACCACGGTTCCGATACCGGAAAATGAAATTATGTGTTATATTTTGGATGATATACAGTCTAAAAGCATACACATTCACACTGATGCGGAAACATTTGTATATATGGTCACAAACAAGCGGATGGATTATGTGGTGGGCAATAATGAAACTCGTCAATCCTCGCCACAAAAATTTCAAATTCCTCCTGCAAATGTAGCAAGAAATGACTATAGGCTCCCCATCACTGTGGGTTTGGGAATGCAAGAAGAATCAAATTCTGATTGCTGTAATTTAGTGAATTACTCTTCATACCATGCCCTTTCACAATCTTATCTCATAGTCGCTCACGAAGATGAAACCGAAGTGCTTGTCTCGGGGCACTTTGAATCTCCTTCGCTTATGTCATCGACAGAACAGCCAACAGATCTTGTTTGGATTCCCGAAACGAGCCATCAACTACAACGCGGAGAGGTACTTGTGATTCCGAGGGTTGCATCCGAGAACGGTCCTGTTTGCTTTGCTCAACATCCACAAGAAGCATACGTGGACATTCATGTAAATTGCAAGAAAGTATCTGTTTTCCAACATAGAACTTTTTTGGAACAAGTCACCTCAAGAATGCCGTTAGAGACTTTCTCGCCTTTTCATCCAAACCTCAATGGACGTGATTTTCTAACGGTGTACAGTGGCTATGATGGCTGTGTTGGATATTTGCGTTCGGATTTTTGCGGGGATAATGAGGAAACCACACAATTCAGCCATAATGTGATATATGTCAATGAATTGAATATTCTTCATGAAGATGCTTTCTGCTATTGTCGTCCTTATATTTATCGTTTTTCAATTCTTAACAGTTATTTTCACGGGCATCCCAGGTTTATATACAATAGCAATCAATTACTGGCGGGAGAAGTGCACGGTTGTTATTCTCCACCCTCATCGCACCTCGCCTTTACAGATATGGCGGTATCGCAACTGCCTTACGCAGACAAAACTGTGAAAAAAGTTCTTTTCCCGACATCGTCATTTGATACAAATTTTTCTTTCAATTTGGTCCGAATTTGTATATCCACCTCTCCTGAGGGACGCTATACGACGTTTGTGAATGGAAACCTGATTCCCGACTCTCTGTTTTTGATAGATGATGCTACCATCGGACGATATTATATTGCAGAACTTATATATGATTCAGATATTCCAGAAATTTTCGACATTGAGAATCCCAATGGCATATCGGTCTATTTTGAAGAGATTCATCCTTACTGCTATTATTCAAACCGTGAGTTCGCCACTGCCACCTTCACCAACTCCGGTTGCACCTACGACCTATCACCCATCCGCCCCAACATCGGCGTGGGCGTGACCACCTTCTGTGCCAACGACACCCTCATGGTATTTACCGAGGGAAACTGCGAAAACTACCCTATCACCTGGACCATCGAGGACAGCACCTTCACCGTCTTTGACAACGATACGATGCGCTTCCCGCTCTTCTCCGTCGATACCCTCCACTTCTCGATGATAGTGGAAAAATACTGTCCCGACACTCTCGTCGATACGGTGTACGTCGTGCTGCGGCCGCACCTCTCCCTGCCCGCCGACACCCTCGTCTGCCGCGGCGCACCCATTACCGCCCACTCTGACATGTTCGGCTTCTTCCACTGGAGCAACGGCACCGCCGACTCCACCTTCATCCCGACCGAAGAGGGTGAATACTCCGTCCGCATCCACAACGCCTGCGGCTCAGACAGCGCCACCATCAACGTGCGATTCTACGGCGACCCGCTGTCGGTTGACTTCGGCGACGACACCCTCCTGTGCCGCCTCGCCACCCTGCTGCTCGACGCCACACAGCAGCACCCCGCCAGCTACCTCTGGCACGACAACTCCACCAACACCACCTACACCGTCATCGACGACGGCCAGTACTGGGTGGTGGTCACCGATGACTGCGAGGGTGTGAGCGACACCATCAACGTAACCTATCTGTATGATTTCCAGGTGAATCTGGGCAACGATACGACCATCTGCTCCGAACAGCCGTTCACACTGGACGCCACCACGCCCTACAGTCACTACCTGTGGAACGACGGCACCACTTCCGCCACGCACGAGGTGACCACCTCCGGCACATACAGCGTACACGTCTATAACGCCTGCGCCGCAGCCGACGCGAGCGTGACCATCGAGGTGGAAGAGTGCGACGCCCTCTTCTTCGCCCCCAGCGCCTTCACCCCGAACGGCGACGGACTGAACGACGCTTGGCGGCCCATCTTCAACCACCCGGAGCGGCTGGAGAAATACGAGCTCCGCATCTTCGACCGCTGGGGACGCCTGCTGTTCAGCACCGACAATCCCTATCAGGGCTGGAGCGGCGACGACCTGCCCGTGGGCGTGTATGCCTGGATGATGGAGTACCAGGGTTCGGGCGAGGGCAGCAAAATCGTAACGGGGAATGTGACGCTGGCGCGATGAGTTCGGTTAAACGGTTAAACGGTTAAACGGTTAACTTCGGTTAAACGTGGAAAGGTGGGAAAGGTTAATTATCAAGAAGTTGGCAAGCGATTTCCAAGACAAAACTTCCTTCCTCTCTGGGGATGACCAGGGTGGGGACAAGCCATAAACCAGCAAGACGATAAGGGATAATTCCGTTCACTATTAGTTCACGGATAAAGAAAAAGGACTCACAACATTTGTTGTAAGTCCTTGGTTTTCAGTGGTGGGAACAACAGGAGTCGAACCTGTGACCCTCTGCTTGTAAGGCAGATGCTCTAAACCAACTGAGCTATGCTCCCGTTCTCTTAACGAGGTTGCAAAAGTACACTTTTTTTAATTACGCGCAACACTTTTTGAAAAATATTTAAAAATATTTTTATTTACCTAACAACCAAATAATTACACGCTATTTCGGTAACAATTTCACAAACGGAATCATCATTTCCTCCATCGAAATGCCTCCGTGTTGGAAGGTATTCTTGTAATAATTGACATAATATGTGTAATTGGTCGGGTAGGCTAAAAAGGAATTTCCAGTGGTAAAAACAAACGATGACGTCAGATTTTCCTTGGGCAGAAATATCTTTTCAGGATTTTTCACCTCGAAAACATCCTTGGAGCTACAGTCCAGATTGCGGCCCACTTTGTATCGCAAGTTGCTGTTGGTGTTTTTGTCTCCGATAATGCGAATGGGCTTGTCAATCTTTATCGTGCCGTGGTCGGTGGTGATGTAAATGGGCACTTTCTTCTCCGCCAGAAATTTCACCATTTCCAGCATCACAGAATTGGCGAACCATGTGGCTGTGACATGACGGTACGACTTTTCGTCGCTGGCCAACTCGCGGATGATGTCGTCGTCGGTGCGCGCATGCGACAGCATGTCTACAAAATTGACTACCACCACATTAAGTGAATTGTTCAACATCCCGCGCAGGTTATCCAGCACCTTTTTCCCGAAATCCATGTTGAGGATCTTGGAATAACTGATTTTTCCACCCTTGCCATAGCGTTTCATATATTCTTCCAACAGAGGCTTTTCGAACTCGTTTTTGCCTCCTTCGTCGTTTTCATTCAGCCAATACTGAGGATACTTCTTTGCAATTTCCGACGGCATCAGTCCGGCGAACATAGCATTGCGGGCATAGTGCGTTGCCGTGGGTAAGATACTGTAAAACAGCGACTCATCATCCACACGGTAATACGGATTCAGCATCGGCAAAATGGTTTTCCACTGGTCGTAACGCAGGTTGTCGATTACGAACAGAAATGCGCTCTTTCCTTCCGCCAAGTCGGGAAAAAGTTTCTCCTTCAAGATGGTGTGGGAGAACAGCGGCTTTTCACTTCCCCGCCCGTTGAGCCACGCTTCGTAATTCGACGTTACAAACTTCGCGAAACAGCTGTTGGCCTCTTGCTTCTGGTCGGCCAGCATTTCACCCACGCTGGCATCTTCAATCTTATCCAGTTCCAACTCCCAGCGTACCAACTCTTTATAAATCAGTTCCCACTCTGCGAGCGTGCGACTCTCGGAAATTTTGAACGAAATATCTCGAAATGCCTGCTGATAGGCCTGTGTGTTCTTCTCCGTCACGATTTCTCCCTTGTTGATGTTTTTCTTCAAACACAACAAAATCTGGCTGGGATTCACCGGCTTAATCAGGTAGTCGGCGATGTCGGAACCGATGGCATCCTCCATGATGTGTTCCTCCTCGCTCTTCGTAATCATCACCACCGGGATGTGCGGATTTACGGTCTTGATGTGCTTCAGCGTCTCAATACCGCTCAAACCAGGCATGTTCTCATCCAGAAAAATAATGTCAACAACCTCCTTGTCCAGAATGTCTATCTCTTCATTGCCACTGACGTCCGGCAGGAGTTCGTAACCTTTTTTTTCTAAAAAAATGATATGGGGTTTCAAAAGGTCGATTTCGTCATCGGCCCAAAGGATTCTCGTGCTCATACGTTTTGTTTTGAATAGATAACAAACGCAAGAGCACTTTGTTTATTACATCAACGACGGAAATTTCAAGCGGGTTATTCCCTTATCACCACGAAGTTGTAGTTATCCACAAATTTGATCATGCGGGAGGGTTTGAAATCGGTGGAGGATGCAAACTCCTCTGGCACAATGTAATCCATCTTAGCGCGGACGGCTTCGCTGATGTCGGTGTAAGTGGCGGGCGTGGGCTCGCCGCTAATGTTCGCCGAAGTGGAAACCAACGGGCGGTTCAGCGCCTTGATGAGTTTCTGGCAAAAGCAGTCTTGCACAATGCGGATGGCGATGCTGCCATCGGCGGCCTGCATGTTGGCCGGCAGATTGTAGGCATTAGGATAAATGAAAGTGGTAGGCCGCTCGGCAATCGGCACCAAGTCCCACGCTATCAACGGAATATCCTTGACATATAGCGGAAGCTTGTCGGCCTTGTCCAGCAGAATCAGCATGCTTTTGCTCTCATCTCGTTGTTTCAGTTCGAAAATTTTACGGACAGCTTCTTCGTTGGTGGCATCACAGCCGATGCCCCAAACGGTGTCGGTGGGGTAAAGAATGACTTTCCCCGCCAGCAACATTTCCACACAGCGTTTGATTTCTTCTTCCATGGTCGTAAGTTTTAAGATTATTCGGCAGATTCGGCCTGGTCCTCGGCTTCTTCTTCCCCATGATTTTCAGCAAGAAACTGGCGGGCAGCTTCTTCGTCAGCCGACTCAACCTGAATTTTGATGCCGCCGGTCATCACCGACAAAAAGTTGCCGACGGTGCCATCTTTAATGTAAGCATGAATGCCGGCATCTTCCAAAATCGTGCGAATCAATTCAGCCTGTGAGCTGTAATCAACCACAGCAACGGTCACTAATTTCAAATTGTCTTTCATTTTTCGTGTTTTAAGGTAAAAAATTCAACATTATTGGGCGAAACACTGCAACATCATTTCATCCACGAAGCCCGAATCCGTAAGCATCCACTCTCGCTTGCAACCGCACACTTCGAAGCCGGCTTTCTGAAACAAATGCATACTATATATATTATTAGACATGATATTGCAAAAAATCTGATGCACGCGGACCACCTCAAACAGGTACTTCTTCACCAAAAGAATGGATTCCAGTCCGTAGCCCTGGCCGCGCGAGTCGGGGGCGATGAGGATGCCCACGCCGGCGCGACGGTGCGCAGGGTCGAAATCGAACACGTCTGCCATGCCCACCGTCTTTCCCGTCGCCACCTCCGCGACCATCAGCCGCAACTGGCGGTTGACATAAATATCCTGCGAGGATGTTTCGATAAATCTTTGCAGAATGTGTTTTGAAAACGGCGCGGTGGTGTTGCTGACTTCCCAATTGTCGGTGTCATTTTCCCACTCATAAACCGTTTCAAGGTCTTCCGGCTCGAGGGCGCGCAAAAAGATTTTCTTTCCAATCATCAGTTTATCAATCGTTTAATAATACGCAGACGATGGGTGTAGCGGCCTTCTTCCTGGCTGAAGATGCCGGTGGTGTCAAGCAGGTCGATACGGACCTTGGCGCTTGCATGAAGAATCTGTCCGGGGGCGCATACCATGCCGACGTGGGTGATATTGCCGTTTTCGTTTTCAAAAAAGGCGAGGTCGCCGACTTCCGTCTCCTCCACAAAATCAACCGTGGTGCCGCAGGCCACCTGCTGTGAGGCATCGCGGGGAAGGGAAATGCCGATACTTTTATAGACAATTTGAGCGAATCCGGAGCAGTCGATGCCGGCGGGAGTGCGACCGCCCCAAAGGTAGGGGCTTTGCAGATAGGTAGTGGCGAACTGCAGCAGGCAGGCGCGCAAATCGGATGGTTCTTCGGTGAAATTATCCTTTGGAAAATCAACTTTAAAAGAGGAATTTCCCAAAGTCACAATTCCATTTTGTGGGAGGGGGAGCGAAGAACCGATAAAAATGGGGAAACGAGCATGCACGCCCATCGATTCCACGAAGAAAAGAATGTCCCTCACGACATATTTCGGTGCGGCGAGGTACGCTTGGAGTTCTTCTGTGGAAAGCGGATTGTGCAGACGGCGGTCGATCCATCCCACATAATTGCAGTCGCAGGTCTCAATTTGCAACCAATCCGGGTTTTGCTCCAGCACTTGGTAGGCATCGCCGAAGAGGAGTTGGGAGACGAGTTCCGCGCGATGGGAGGGTTCGGCGCGCATGCTGATGACCGATAAATTTGCTACGCCGTACATGGATTAGAAGGGGAGGTCATTAGTTGATTCGGGAGCGCCACCCGGGACTTCACCTGCGGGAGCGGCGGGCTGTGACGGGTAAGGCTGGCCCTGGGGCATGAATCCGCCCTGCTGGGGATAGCCACCCATTTGCGGCTGCGGAGGATAACCGCCCATTTGGGGTTGTTGCGGATAACCGCCTTGCTGCATCGGCTGACCGTAAGGCATGGCTGCAGGCTGCTGCATCGGGTTCTGGCCCGGACGGTCGATGCGCCAAGCGCGGACGTCGGTATACCATTTCCCGTTAAATTCGCGAGACTCGATGTTTACCGACACGCAAACCATCTCACCCACCTGGAAAGTATCCAACACCGGAATACTGTTGGTCCAAGCGGCCACACATATTTTGCGCGGGAATTGTTCCACGGTTTCGATGATAAAATTCTGTTTTTTCCATTCGCCTCGAGCGCTGGTGCCCGATTCGAGTGCGAGCTTTTGAATCAATTTTCCTTCAATTTGAATTTCCATCTCTTTGATTTTATGTTATTTTACTTAATACTTTTTAAGGCGGCAAATATACACGATTTTTATA
Organism: Bacteroidales bacterium; assembly: GCA_024400785.1. Lineage (GTDB taxonomy): Bacteria > Bacteroidota > Bacteroidia > Bacteroidales > WCHB1-69 > UBA1756. The sequence goes on along the minus strand of JAKSME010000038.1, from coordinate 3,781 downwards.
AAAACATTAATTTTCGAAAAAATATCATAAAATATTGATTATTAATAAATTAAATGTGTTTTCAACAATTGTGGATAATTTTTTCAAAAAAAAATTCAAAACGGCTTCTGTTATTGAAAAAAGTTGTATTTTTGCAACCCGATTTGAGAAAAATCTACGAAGAAAAAAAATAAGAGAAAAATGGCAAAGAAAAACAAAGAAGCACGTCAACAAGTTATTTTGGAGTGCACGGAGCAAAAAGCCAGTGGCGTACCGGGAATGTCAAGATACATCACCACTAAAAATCGTAAAAACACCACTGAAAGATTGGAATTAAAAAAATACAACCCGTACTTGAAACGAGTTACCGTTCACAAAGAAGTTAAATAATTATAAATACCTTTAAGAGATGGCAAAGAAAGTTGTTGCAACACTGAAAAAAGAAGGCGGCGTTACCTACACTCGCGTTGTTCGCATGGAACGCTCACCGAAGACGGGTGCCTATACGTTCAAAGAGGCTATCGTCGAATCTACTCAAGTTAAAGACTTTTTATCCAAAAAGTAATATTTTTTTTCATGGCGTTGGAAAAGCTGGCTGGAAACGGTCGGCTTTTCTGTTTTAAACACTTCCCCCACCCCAAAACGCAATAAAAATTATTGCATTATTTTTCCAAAAAAACTCACAACTTTTTTATATCTTTGCACCTCGAAATTTATTCACCTAAAAAATATAAACATTATGTCTATCATCAAACCTTTCAAGGGATTCCGTCCCCCGCAAGACATCGTTGAAAAATTAGCATCCCGTCCGTACGACGTGCTCAACACCGAAGAAGCCCGCAAAGAATGCGAAGGCAATCCGTACAGCCTTCTCCATGTCACCAAGGCAGAAATCGACCTCGAGCCCGGCATCAAAGATACCGACCCCGAAGTTTATCTCCAAGTGGTGAAGAATTACAACGCTTTCAAGGATTACGGCTGGCTCGTCCAAGATCAGGAAGAAAAGCTCTATATCTACGCCCAAAGCATGAACCCCACAGACGCCAACGCCCATTGGCAGTATGGCATCGTGGCCTGCGCCTACAGCGAAGACTACATCAACAAAGTCATCAAAAAACACGAATTGACCCGTAAGGACAAAGAAGAAGACCGCATGCGCCACGTCCGCATCACCAATGCCAACGTAGAACCCGTTTTCTTCGCTTATCCCGCCATCGCCCGTATCGATGAAATCGTCGCTTCTGTTACCGCAAAAGCTCCCATCTATGATTTCGTAGCCAAAGAAGACGGTTTCGGCCACCGCTTCTGGGTCATCGACGACCGCAAACTCATCGACGAACTCGTTGAAATCTTCGACAAACAGGTTCCCGCCATGTACATCGCCGACGGCCACCACCGCAGCGCTGCCGCCGCACTCGTGGGCCAAGAAAAGAAAGAACACAACCCGAACCACACCGGAAAAGAAGAATACAACTACTTCATGACCGTCATCTTCCCCGACAACCAGCTTAATGTCATCGACTACAACCGCGTTGTGAAAGACCTCAACGGCCTTAGCAAAGAACAGTTCCTCAACGCCCTCAACGATGCCTACACCGTTGAAGATATGGGTACCGAAATCTACAAACCCAGCAAATTGCACGAATTCAGCATGTACCTCGACGGCCATTGGTACAAAATGACCGCAAAGGCAGGCAAATACGATGACAATGACCCCATCGGCGTTCTCGACGTTAAGATCCTTTCCGACCATGTTTTGGACAAAATCCTCGGCATCAAAGACTTGCGCACCGACAAACGTATTGACTTCGTCGGCGGCATCCGCGGGCTCGGCGAACTTAAACGCCGTGTTGACAATGGAGAAATGAAAGTCGCTTTCGCACTCTATCCGGTCAGCATGAAACAAATCATCGACATTGCCGACACCGGCAACATCATGCCTCCGAAGACCACCTGGTTCGAACCGAAACTCCGTTCCGGTCTCGTCATCCACGAACTGGCATAACACTCCTTATATATGAAAGAAAGACGGTCGCAATGGCCGTCTTTTTTTATTCGGTTAAACGGTTAATGTCGGTTAAACGGTTAACCGAAGTTAAATATTCCCTTCCTCTGGAAGGAAGGGCGCAGGGCGGGGGCGGCCCGGAGAGAGGGACCAGGGTAAGTCAACAAAAAAGGCGCTATCGTTAGCGCCTTTTTTTCTATCATAAAAAGAATCTTTATCCCAAATAAGCCTTGAGGTTTTTGCACTTGGCCTGGTTTTTGAGACGGCGAATGGCCTTCTCTTTGATTTGGCGCACGCGCTCGCGGGTCAGGTCGAATTTTTCACCGATTTCTTCCAGTGTCCACGGGTGTTTTTCACCATCCAGACCGAAATACAGTTTGATGATATCGGCCTCGCGTTGTGGCAGTGTGGCGATGGTTCGGTTGATTTCCTGCTTGAGTGACTCATGAAGGAGTTCTCTATCGGGAGGTGTGGAGTCTTCAGATTTCAAGACATCATACATATTATTGTCTTTGTCTTGGGTAAGGGAGGCGTCCATGGAGAGGTGGCGGGAGGAGTTGCGCATGGAATCTTTGACTTCCGCCTCGGTAAGGTCGAGGAGGGCGGCGATTTCGTCAGCGCGGGGCTCGCGTTCGTACTCTTGTTCCAGATATGCGTAGGCTTTGTTGATTTTGTTGATGGTACCGATTTTGTTCAAGGGTAGGCGGACGATACGGGACTGTTCGGCCAGTGCCTGGAGGATTGACTGACGGATCCACCATACAGCGTAGGAAATAAATTTGAAACCACGGGTTTCATCGAAACGCTGTGCAGCTTTAATCAAGCCGAGGTTGCCTTCGTTGATGAGGTCAGGCAAACTCAAACCTTGGTTTTGGTACTGTTTGGCAACGGAAACTACGAAACGAAGGTTGGCCTTGGTCAATTTTTCCAATGCGGCCTGATCACCCTCCTTAATTGTTCGAGCCAGTTCCACCTCTTCTTCAGCAGTAATCAATTCCACTTTTCCGATGTCGTGCAAATACTTGTCCAACGATGCGGTTTCACGGTTTGTAACCTGCTTTGTAATGTTCAGTTGTCTCATGTTTTCAAAACTTTTTGCTCGCTTTTACGGCCGTTTTTTGCAAATTGTTACAAACAAAAACACCCTGCCGAAAAAAGTTTGCAAAAGTACTACTTTTTATATTATTAAAAGGGCAAAAAAGGCATTTTTTTCAATAAATTTTACAATGTAATTTATAAGGGAGAAAAAGTAAGTTTTTTGCATCCACCACACAAGAAAATTTAATACTTTTGCGTTCTTATTTTCTCAAAGAAAAAAACATGAGCCAACGACTTGTCACAATAACCGCCACATTCCTACTGCTTGTATTTTCAGCCGTCGGATTTGCACAAAATCTGAATGAAATCTTTCTCCATTTTTCAGAAACGGAGATGGGGATTCCGATGTCTGTTCGACAAAAAATGATTGATAACAAGGGGAATACATTGCTGAATTACGACAACTACAAGTTGCAGGTTTACGATAGGCGAGCCAATTTTTTGCAGGTGCGCACCCCGCTTGACGTCATCTATGAGATTGCGATGTGGCGTCGCGATGGCAAAGGGGACTTGCTGGTCGCCCTTTGCGAAACGCGCTGCGGGAACAGCTGCGGCTCCACCCTGCGCTTTTACGCGCCCAACGAAGACTGGGCCGAACTCCCTGACAGCAATTTCATCCCTAAAATATTGCTTTCCGACATTTTCGATGAGAAAAAACTGAGTAAATTAGAAATGATGATTCTTCGTGATAGAAGTACT
>JAKSME010000037.1 GCA_024400785.1 Bacteroidales bacterium | reverse complement strand
CGTTAAATTTTTCTGCAAATATACGAATAATTATTTGATTATCAAAGATTTATATCATTTTTTAATAAAACATTTGGAGCGAAGTGGCATATCGCAGTTGGAATCGGATCGAAAATATTGATTCTGTCAAATTGATATTTTTTTAACAAAACAGAAAGAATAATGACGGAAATTGCGCATTTTATACTTTATATTACTGAAAATCAATAAGTTTTAATTAGAAGTCACCTAGTAATCAGTGAACTGAATCGTTGAGTTGTATAGACGAGTAACCCCTTCCACCTTTCCACCTTTCCACCCTTCGTCCGTTTAACCGAACTTAACCGTTCAATATTCAATGAAGAATTTATCCGGCGAGCGAAGGTCCTGAATCTCAATCACCTCTTCTTCGTTGCAGATGCGCAAGGTGTCGTCGTGTGTCTGCTCGAAGTTGCGTTTGTGGTAATTCACAACCTGATTGACGTAAAAGTTGTTTTTTACCATCTTCTTGCTCTCATTTTGACCGAGCGTATAAGTTAGGAACATGCCAAAATTCAGCGGACTGTCATCTTTTGTAAACTCAGAGATTTGGATGAGATCTGGTGAGGGACAAACCTCTATGTTGCAGAATTCAAAGATGTTGTGTCTGATTTCGGGGCAGGTGAAGTGGCGAAATGCTCCCGGAGGAATGGAAACAATTTTATCTGAAAAATTCTGATTTCTGTCTGTAACTTTCAGCTGTTCAAAGTCTTTCGCATGTTTATTATTGATGATGAAGCTTTCTCCAAGATAGATGTGCATGGTTTGATTCGATTTGTTGTAAAGGTCGAAAGAAAGCGTTCCGTGATTTCTCCAAAAATCGTACGTAATTATGCAATCGCCGTCTTCGTAGCGCATGCCGTGGTTGTCGGCGGTGTATTTTTCATAACCGGCGACTTGGAAAACCTGGTAAAAATTGGCACAGGCGGTACAAATAAGGGCTAAAACTAAAATGGTGGCAAAGATGGTTTTTCTCATTTTTATGTAAGATTTAAAAGGAGGTGCAAAAATACAATTTTTTAGAAATCAAGATAAAAGTCGCGGGTGATGTCGCGGTAAAGTTCAGAAAAATCATTGCCGCCGTCACGAATGCATATTTCTTGGGTGAAAATTTTGCTGGGGAGGTCGGATGAGAATCCCAGAATTACGCGGTTGATGGATTTGCTTGGCGTGGGGCGAATTTCGATTTTTGTAGATAAAAAAAGAGAATGTTCTTTTGCAAGTGTTTCAAATTCAATAGATTCTGTTTGCGGCAGAATAACGAAAATTTTTCCTTTCGGGGAAAGAAGTTGCTTGGTGTGGCGGATGAAATCGGAGAATGGGAGGGCATCATCGCTATGGCGGGCCAGGCGTCTCCGCTCGTCCGCAGGTTTTAGCGAACTGACAAAGTACGGCGGATTACTGACGATAAGATCGAAATCTCGGTCTCTAAATTCTTGTAAGGCAACTTGTTGGAAGCAGAAAGCGACGGGCGTTGCCCCCGCGAAATTGTCTGCATTCGCTCTCGCTTCCGCAATCGACGCCGCATCAACGTCAATGCCAGTAACTGAGCTGTTTCCCGCGCCCGTCTGTCGCAAGCGGTCGGCGATGCAAAAGCCGATGACTCCGCACCCGCAGCCTACGTCTAACACCGACCGCACTCCGTTGAGCGGAACCAAGGCCGCCAATAATACGCTGTCGGTGCCGATGCGCTGCGTGCTTGCCTCGTGCGAAAGTTGAAAGTGCTTGAAACGAAACGGTTCCACTATCGGGCAATCAGGATTTTCTCGCTCTTTGAAAAATTGCCGTTGACAATTTTCAGAAGGTAACAACCGACTGGCAAATCTTGTACGTTTATGGTTGTAACTCCCTGACTGATAACTTCTTTGCGCACCAATTGGCCATTGAGGTTGTAAAGCGACAAAGTCGCGGTACTTTCGTTGTTCGGAGTGGAAATGAATAGTTGCTCGCTCGTCGGGTTCGGAAAAACGGTATAAATGTTGGCATTACTATTAAATTCCTGAGTTCCAACATGATACAAAGCTCGAAGCACGGCTTGGTAAGCATTGACTTTGCCATGGCCGAAACGGACCATTCCGCTGGCTTCCGTGAACTCGTCGTGGGTGGCAGAGTAAATCAGTGACGCTTTCACCTGTTGCGGTGTGAGGTTGGGATTGGCCTCCAACAACAGGGCAACCACGCCCGTTGTAAACGGTGATGACATGGAAGTGCCTGACAGTCTGATAAATCCGTAGTCGCGCCCTTGGAAGTTGACGGTGGCGACGTGCGTGTTATGTTCGTCGGCGTAGCTGGAAAAGGCGGCGCAGACATTGTAGCCCGGTGCGGAAATGTCGGGTTTGTCGCGCCCGTTGATGGCGGGGCCGTAGCTGGAGAAACTGGTGATTCCGCCCCCGACCCAAGTGGTGTCGTCGGTTTGGTAGCGCGACTGGTGAGCCGCCACGGTGATGGCGCAATCCACACAGGCCGGAGTCCCGATACCATATTGGTTGTCTCCATATTTCCAACCTAACACATTGACACCCATCCATTTGCCACCCCAGTTTCCGACACCGGTGGTCAATTCTGCCACATTCCATGCATGAAAGTCGCCGCTGGCTGCCGCCACAGAAATGCCCAGGCGCCAGTTGTTGTTGATGTTGTGGTTTCTAACGCGCAACCTTGCATCCGGGCGGCCACTCTCATCACTTTGGATGATTTCGATGTTGTAAAAAATCGTGTCGGTTCCATCAACCAAAATGTTTTCTTCATAAAAATCACCGTCTGCCGTATTGTAAAACGGAGAAGCCTGGATGGTTTGGTATTGTTTGTCGCACCAATTCAAACTTACTGAAAAGGGTTGGCCGGGAGTGTTGGTCATGGAGATGGAAGTTCCCCAGTAGTCACGGCTGTTGTTGGCGGGCGGAAAGATAAAACGACTGCGCAACGTGTCGTTGGCGAATGTGTGGCCCAAGTGGAATTGTTCATCTCCGTTATTGCCACCACTGGTGACAAAAACCACACCTAAGTCGCTGAGCTCTTGCATTTTCTGACCCACAGGACCAGTACCGTCAAAGTTGTCCATCCAATATAGTCCCCAGCTCATATTGACGACCAAGCGCTTTTGTTCTTGTTGAGACACCTCGTACATCCATTGGAAAGCGTCGATAACAGACTGTTCGTCGGGGCGGATGGTGACGAAGACGAACTCCGCATCGGGTGCGACACCGCGGTAAATTGTGCCTGCACCGCTTCCGCCCGCGATGGAGGCAACGTGGGTGCCATGGTAGTGATGACCATAGATGTTGGATGTATCGCACTGAGCAGCAAGCAGTTGCTCTTGTCCGACATATTCGGCTCCGTAGTTGAAGCCTTCGGGGGCGGGGCCGCTGGTTTTGAATTGGTCCCACGCACGCAGGATGCGATACTGTGTCAAGGTGCTGTCATAGAAAACAGGATGCGTATAGTCGAATCCCCAGTCGGTAACACCGATGATGACACCATTGCCGGTGTAGGCTTCCGGCAAGTTGATGCCGGCATAGACACTGTCCACCCGGCCGTCTGGGCGAGCACGGTACAAATCTTGTGCAGAAATTGTTATCATACTGATTAACAGTATGATAGATAACGCAAACTGTTTCATTTTTTTGTATTTTTTTGTGAAAAATATGTTTTATGAAAGACTATTCCAAATAAATGTCAATCAGTCCTTCGGGTGCGCAAATGTGCAGTGTTTTGTTTTCTCGATCCACTTCTTCGAAGATGTCGTCAACGGCGGGAATCAGAATTTCCTTGCCGTTGAAATCCACCTGCATGATGGGTTGGTTGCTGACATCAATGAAGTCTTTGCAAATGCCAATGTTTCCTTTCTCGCGGTCGATGACTTGCCAGCCCATCACTTCGTGGTAATAGAATTTGTTGCCGGTTAGCGGTGGCAACTCGCTGATTGGCAAATACATTTCCATCTTTACCAATGATTTGGCATCTTCGCCATCTACATCCAAAAATTTCACCACCGCATTTTTCCCACCGCGCATTTCGATGCTTTCAATCATATAAGGAATGTATTCGTCTCCTTCCAGCAAAAACACAGCGCGCAAGTCGCCGTATTTTTCGGGTTCGTCGGTATCTAAAAAAACGTACAATTCGCCTTTGTAGCCGAAAGGTTTGGTGATGAGTCCGAGGTAAAAATAGTCCATATTCGTTGAAAGGTGGAAAAGTGGAAAGGGTTAAATTATTTTTTCAGTAACATTTTCACCAATTCGGTATTGGCGAAATGTCCTGGATGTGAGGCTTTTACGTGTCCTTTAACTGGTTTTCCGAGGAGGTAAAGGTCGCCGATGAGGTCGAGGAGTTTGTGACGGGCGGGCTCGTTCACATGGCGCAATTCCACATTGTTCAAGATGCCGTTCTCGGTAACTTGCAGGTCGGATTTGTGGAAGAAGGCAGCCAATTGTTGCAGGACTTCCGGCGGTGGAACCTGTGACACAAAGACGATGGCATTGTCGACATCTCCGCCGTGTGCGAGGCCGTGTTGGATGAGGAAAAGTAATTCGTGCAGAAAGACGAAGGTCCTACAATTGTAAAAATCTGGTACGAAAGAGTTTATGTCTTTCAACTCCGCATGTTGGGCGGCGAGCACCTGCGTTCCGTAGTCCACATCAACTTCCACTTGGAAGTCGTTTGCCGGGGTGATGGTGATTTCGATATTTTTTTCGGGAAGGGAGAATGTGGTGGGTTCGGTAACGACGAAATATTCCCGCTCGGCTTCAAGTTCAACGATGCTAACTTGCTGGAGTGCTTCTACATAGAGGCGGGAGCTTCCATCAAGGATGGGAGTTTCTTCGGCATTGATTTCAACGAGTACGTTGTCGATTTGCAGTCCGGCGAGAGCGGCCATCAAGTGTTCGATGGTGCGGACTTCGGCGTTTCCTTCTCGGATGGAGGTTCCGCGGGAGGTGTCGAAGACATTGGTTCCCAGCGCTTTAACCAAGGTCTTTTCGGGAAGGTCGATGCGTTGGAAAACCACGCCATGGTTGGCGGGCGCAGGCTGGAAGGTCACAGTGACTTGCTTGCCGGTATGGAGCCCCTTGCCCGAGAGGGTGACTGTTCCAGAAATTGTTGTTTGTTTACTCATTTTCAGAAAGTTTCTTTTCGATAGCGTCAACGCGCTTGTAAAGTTCGGGTAATTTTTTGCGATAAATGATGAGGCGTTTTTCTTCGCTCAGCGGAATTGCGGGTGAGCCGAGAACGATCTGGTTCCCTTTGAGCGAGTGTGTAACGCCCGACTGAGCCGCCACCATGACATTATCTTCGATGGTGATGTGGCCGGCCACGGCACCCTGGCCGCCGATGATGCAATGCGAACCGATTTTGGCAGAACCAGCAACGCCGGTTTGCGCTGCGAAAGCAGATGCCTCGCCGATTTCCACATTGTGGGCAATTTGAATCAGATTGTCGAGTTTCACATTTTTGTGTATGATGGTGGAACCCATGGTGGAACGGTCAATACAGGTGTTCGCCCCGATTTCCACATTGTCTTCGATACGCACGTTGCCAATCTGCGGCACCTTGATGAAGTCGCCGTCTTTGGGAGCGAAACCGAAACCGTCGGCACCAATAACCGCGCCGGCGTGGATGATGCAGTTGTTCCCGATGACACATTCGGCGTACACCTTCACTCCGGAATTGAGCACCGTGTTACTGCCGACTTTCACGTCGTCGCCGAGGCAGACGTGCGGGAAAATCTGACTGTTATCGCCGATAACGACATTTTCGCCCACACTGACGAACTCGCCGATATAAACATTCTGCCCGATTTTGGCAGAAGCAGCCACGCAGGCATGCGGCGAGACTCCGGTTTTGGTGCGCTTCGTCTGGTTGTAAAAGTCAAGCAGCTTCGCAAAAGCAACGTATGAGTCATCCACTTTGATGAGGGTACAAGGAACTTCCTTTTCGGGTTGGAAACTCTTGTTGACGATGGCCGCAGTGGCTTTGGTTTCGTAAATGTAGTGGGTGTATTTCGGATTGGCGAGGAAGGTGAGTCCGCCGGGAATTCCTTCTTCGATTTTACAAACAGTGTTGATAGTGCCGTCGGCGTCTCCAACGACTTCTGCGCCAAGCAGCGCAGCGATTTGAGCGATTTTAAATTCCATATTTCAAAAATTTCGCAAAAATACACGAAATTGATGAAATGACGAACAAAATGTTGCGGTTTTTTTATGCAGGATTCTACTTCGTTCAAACTCATTTGAAAAGTGTGTCAGTTATCTGAAGTAAAATAAAATGGGTGAAATAATCACAGATTTTTCAACGGAATCAACTTTTTGGCATTAAATTTGTTACTATTGTGGCTATTTTTTGAAAATCATCCACAAAACAGCAACAATATGATTACTTTTTTCCTGCTTCTTTTCGTTCTTGCGCTGGGCGTTTCCGCCATTGGCTGGGCCCGTTTCGTATGGTTTTTCTCTGTCGGTTACGGTTACAGCATCACTGCGCTGTCGGTCGCCACGGCCATCATCGCCTGGCCAACACTCACTTGGATTTCCGGACTGATGCTGCTCTTGCTGGCGCTATACGGAGTGCGCCTCTCGACCTACCTGCTGGTGCGCGAGCTCAAAAACCGTGCCTACGTCAAAACCGTCGATTTGGACGTGAAACACAAAGCCGACTATCCCATCGGCGTGGTGATTGCCGTGTGGGTGAGTTGCGCGCTGCTTTACGTGGGCGAAATGACGCCGGCCGTGGTTCGCGCGGTGGCGGCGGATGTGACGGTGGCGCAGGGGACAGGCCTCGTCGGACTGATTATTGCCGCGTTGGGCGTGGCCATCGAAGCCATCGCCGATAAACAGAAGAATAACGCTAAAAAGCTGAATCCCAAGCGTTTTGTGGATAGCGGACTGTACAAAATCGTGCGCTGCCCGAACTATTTCGGCGAAATCCTGCTCTGGACTGGCGTTTTTGTGAGCGGCATCGGCTGTTATCAATTTTGGTGGCACTGGGTGCTTGCCCTGCTCGGTTACATCGGCATTGTGTATGTGATGTTCAGCGGCACGCGGCGCATTGAGCTGCGACAGAGCGCCAACTACGGCAATGATCCCGAATTTCAGGAATACATTCGCAAAACGCCCATTTTGCTGCCTTTCGTACCGATTTATTCGGTGGCAAAATATCAGTGGCTGAAGGGTTGACAAATATTACGCATTTTGCGTAACGCATTTTGCGTAATATTGAAAAAATCAGGATTATAATAGACTTGAGACTTGGGACTTGGGACTTGGGACTTGGGACGTGAGACTTGGGAAACGTCATCCTGCGCTTCCGACATAAGGAAAGGTGAGATTGAAATTTTCCAGAAACCTCCGAAAAAAACATTAAAAAATGTGGAGTGATATTTTGGAATATTGTATAACCTTCTGATTATCAGTAAAAAAATTTTTTCCAGATTACGAATCGCATGGAACAATTTCGTAAATTTGCATTGTCATTGTTGAAAACAAAAAAAAACCTCTATGAAAAAGCCCCTTAGTTTCATATCAACAGACGTTTCCAACCTGCAACGGTTGGGCAAGAACAATTTTCTCAAGTATCGCTCCGCTATGGTGCGCGTTTGCCGGTAGTGGAGCAAAAAGTAGTGAATAACGGATTAGGTTTTAGACTTTAGCTGTAAGTCATAAGTCCCAAATCTATTCACTATTCACTATTCACTAAAAAAGGTGCCACCCGCAGGGGCATCGCACTTGGATTCGGACTTCAAAAGACGATGTTCCCTGCACTCCGGCACCCAAGCACGCCGCAAAGCTTGCTTGCGGCGGCGCAGAAAACTGCGATGCAAAAGTACAACTTTTTTCATTGCGGAGCGAGCCGAATGCACGTTGGTGAAAACGCGTGCTCCCGCGTTAGGTGGAACTTTGGTTTAACATAAAACTTTAAAAATGAAAAAACAATCATTCTTGTAATGGTCTTTTGCTCTGCCATACTCTGTGGCTGTGAAAAGGATGAACAGACGAAATACTAAAACAGTATAGAACTTGAAAAGGAACTTTCTCTATTAAACAGCAATCTATCGGCCAATATTACGGCAGATACTAAAGGATTTTGGAGCGGACTGGGAAAAGTTTGTGCAGTGGCTGGTGCCGATATTATTGGCGCATACGAAGGTGCACAGGTTGGAGGTAAAATTGGTGCCGCAGTTGGCACTCTGGCTGGAGGTCATGCTGTTGGCGGTGCCGCAGTTGGTGCCGCAGTTGGCGGCGCTATTTGTGGGGGTGGCGCTTCTTATGCAGCATATCGTGGAGTGAAATCGGGTTGTCCTTATCCTACTGGTTATAATTCAGCACCTCTATCAAAATTCGCAAATGATAATATCTGTGGTAAATACCACAATGCATATCTTGACGTTTTGTTTTTTTCTTTTTGCTCTCCCTCTTACCATGCTCTCTCTAGTCATATGTCTACTGACGTTATTGAACTGAAAAATTATAATTCAATTATTAATTCCATAGGTTCATCTTCTACCTCATGCGCAGAAGTCTTTAGTATTGTAGAAGAATATATATCAAATGAATACAATTATGATATACTAATATCAAAATTCAAGAAGACTTTTGGCTTTACGGATAATGTTGCAAAATATTTTAGTTGTTTCTTTGATATCTATTCCAAATCAGCCAAGATAGAAAACGCATTTTCTATTATTGACGCGTATATTGAATTTCTCAGTACGGAAGGGAAATTGTATTTCAATGAAAAGGAACTTCAGGCGCTTAATTGTGCTATGAATGTTGCCTTATTCAGCACGGATTATTGGTCCTTTCTTGAAAAATAAATTTTATGACAACGTTTATAATTTATAAAAATGATCCGGCGAGAGAAGATTTATTATGGCTCTTTTCGGATTTGTTCGCAATTTCTATTTGCTGTGTGGCAAAACAATATATTGTTTTTACCCCGATTATTCTTCTGATTTCGTTATTGCTTTTGAACAGAGCAATACTATGGGTGAAATGGCACAATTCATACGCAATTAAAATTGATGAATCGGTGATGACCTTTAATCACAATATTTTATTCAATAAGATAGAATTCCCCATAACATCCATACAAGAAGTCAATCTGGAAAACCAATCTATTTTGTTGAAAGCTCCCATACAAACATCAATATTTCACATTGATTTGAAAAAGATTACATTCTCAAATTTATCCGACAACGAGAAAAGGGAGTTACTGCTTTACTTACACAGTATTGTAATGAAATCTTGAAGTGCCGCCATGATTATTGACTCGGCTCATATTGCATTGATAGTGTGTCAAAATAAATTTCAGTCGGCAGCATTAATGACACCTTTGTTTGGCCTCGAATTATGCCTTGCGCTTTTCGAGGCCAATGTCATTGTGCCAATATGCTATAAACCGCTCAAAGGCTGTCAACACAATCAGGAAAAGTCAGTGGGAACTTTCCGCCAAAATTTCGCCTCCGTAAATGCAACTTTTTCAACGAAAGATTTCAACTTATTGATAATCAGCGATTCAAGTTTTTAAAGTTAACAAAAATAATTATAATAGACTTGGGACTTGGGACTTGAGACTTGAGAAACGTCATTCTGCGCTTCCGACATAAGGAAAGGGGGGATTGAAATTTTCCAGAAATCCTCCCCAAAAAAACATCAAAAATGTGGGTTTATATTTTGGAATATTGCATAACCTTCTGATTATCAGTAAAAAAATTTTTTTCCAGATTACGAATCGCATGGAACAATTTCGTAAATTTGCATTGTCATTGTTGAAAACAAAAAAAAACCTCTATGAAAAAGCCCCTTAGTTTCATATCAACAGACGTTTCCAACCTGCAACGGTTGGGCAAGAACAATTTCCTCATGTATCGCTCCGCTATGGTGCGCGTTTGTCGGTAGCGGAGCAAAAAGTAGTGAATAACGGATTAGGTTTTAGTCTTTAGACTTTAGACTTTAGCTGTAAGTCATAAGTCCCAAATCTATTCACTATTCACTGTTCACTATTCACTAAAAAGGTGCCTCCCGCAGGGGCATCGCGTTTGGATTCGGACTTCTAATGACGATGTTCCCTGCTCCCAGGCACCCAGGCCTGCCGTAAGTCTGTTAACGGCGGCGCAGAAAAAACTGCGATGCAAAAGTACAACTTTTTTCATTGCGGTGCAGACGAATTATGTTCAAAAAATTATCATTAATAATTAAAACAATGAAAAGAATAGCAGGTGCCGTGATACTTGGTGCCGTCGGTGCTGTATGCGTTGGTGGCCTTTCAACAGCAGTGGAGGTTGGAGTTAAAAAAAACATATCCAAATGGATTGATTCTTGGTTCGACTAAACAACAAAAAAATATTATGAAATCAGATTTAATTATCGGAAGCACCTTTTTAATCATTGGTATCGCCCTGACTCTTTTTTGCAAGCCCCCACTTCCCCCAAAAGATACGAAATGGTGGAAAAGCTCGCTTGCAACTTTGTCGTATAATGGTTTCATCTCAATGCTTCTCCTTTTAGGCTACCTACATCTTTCAATGTTTTGTCTCAATCTGAAAGGCAGTGACATTACTTGGAAAAATGGCATCTATCTGTTTTTTTCCATAACCGCATTAGTACAGCTAACAATTAGAATTATTATTCGGTTTAAAAGAAATAGGAATAAATAATTGACAACCAGTTATATACGGTACGCAAGCTGAATGTGACTTGAAAAGTCGTGCGTGAGAAGTCGCAAGTCTCCATTATTCCAACAAAAAAAACGCCCTCCGGAAACCGGAAGGCGTTTTCTTATGCAATCGAAAAAAGTTTCGATTAGATGATGCCCTGAGCGAGCATAGCTTTTGCAACGCGCATGAAACCAGCGATGTTAGCACCCTTAACGTAGTTGATGCTACCGTCAGCTTGTTTACCATATTCAACGCACATGTCATAGATGTCGTTCATGATCTTGTGCAATTTAGCGTCAACTTCGGGAGCGGTCCAGTTGATGTGGCCAGCGTTCTGGCAGATTTCGAGGCCAGAGGTAGCAACACCACCAGCGTTGACAGCTTTACCAGGAGCGAACGGAATGCCAGCGCCTTGGATAGCTGCGATTGCGCCAGGTTGGCAACCCATGTTGGAAACTTCAGCAACGTATTGAACGCCGTTTGCGAGAAGTTCTTTAGCGTCTTCTTCGCTCATTTCGTTCTGGAATGCGCAAGGACAAGCGATGTCACATTTAACAGACCAAGCTTTTTTGCCAGGAGTGAAGATAGCTTTGCCCGGGAATTTGTCAGCCATATCCTGAACTTTGTTACGACGTGAGTCACGCATAACGAGCATATAGTCGATCATTTCTTTGTTTACGCCTTCGGGAAGTTCGCAAACGCCGTCGGGACCGGAGAGAGCGACAACCTTAGCACCGAGTTCGGTAGCTTTGGTAGCAGCGCCCCAAGCAACATTACCGAAGCCAGAGAGAGCGATTCTCTTGCCTTCCATCTTGTCGCCTTTTTGTTTAACCATTCTTTCTACATAGTAGATAGCACCGAAACCGGTAGCTTCGGGACGGATCAAAGAACCACCCCAACCGTAGCTCTTACCAGTGAGAGCGCCGGTGCTGTGTTCGCGAGCGAGTTTCTTGTAAGCGCCATAGAGGTAACCGATTTCACGACCGCCAACGCCTACGTCGCCAGCAGGGCTGTCTTGGTCAGCACCGATGTTGCGCCACAATTCATACATGAAAGCTTGGCAGAAACGCATGATTTCAGCATCGCTCTTTCCAGTGGGATCGAAATCAGCACCACCCTTGCCACCGCCGAGCGGGAGGTTGGTCAAGCTGTTTTTGAAGATCTGTTCGAAACCTAAGAACTTCAACATTGAAACATTAACTGCGGGGTGGAAACGGAGACCGCCTTTGTATGCGCCGAGAGCTGCATTGTATTGTACACGGTAACCAATGTTGTTCTGAACTTCGCCATTGTCGTCTACCCAAGTAACGCGGAAGGTGAAAATACGATCGGGTTCAACCAATCTTTCGATGATTTTTGCCTTTTCGAATTCAGGATGCTGGTTGTAAACGTCTTCGATGGTTACGAGGACTTCTTCTACTGCCTGCAAATACTCTTTTTCACCAGGATGTTTGGCTTCCAGGTTAGCCATGATTTTTTTAACTTCCATAGTATAACTTTTTTTAAGTTGTTGATATGTTTTGTTTTTGGTTTTGCTTTTTAGCGGTGCAAAAGTATCATTATTTTTTGAATTGGTGAACGATTGAAATTATTTTTTTTATTACGCTCAAAATGCTTATTTAGGCCTTCCGTGCAACGGAAAATTCACCCTTGTTGCGTGGTGGAAACGGTGCATTTTGCCTTATGTCCGGAACTTTTTCCGCGCTCGCGGCCGCTTGTCGTACCAATTGAAAAAACTGTACCCGTAGGTCCATTCAATGTAGTCGGCGACAAATAGGTGCGCCTTGATATTCACCCCGAGGAGGTGGTTTTTCTGTTTGCCCAATAGGAATTGGACACCCACGCGTTCATAAAAAGGTTCGTAAAAACTATAATATCGTCCGAGGTAGATTCCGGCAGCGGTGTGCAGTACCAGTCGTGAGAAGGTGAGGTCGAAGGTGGCAAAGGCAGCCGGCATGAAACACAGGCCCTCTTTTCGCTCTTCGGGTTTGAAATAGGTGAGGATTTCTCGGTTGTAGAACAGGTCAAGGCCGCCGCCATAGCGGAATTTCGGATGGGACTGACGAAGATACCCGATTTCCAGCGTGGTGGCGAAATAGTGTTTGAGCAGATGTGGCGCGGTGCGGTCCGACCGTGCCCATTCAGAGCGCGATTGCTTGGTGCCGGGTGACACCGACACATATAGCCGGTTGATGGGACGAAACTGCGTGATGGTGTCTATAGTATATTGTAAATCAAGTTGTTCGTAAAAACGGCAGCGCAGCCCGACTTCCGCAGTCAAACCGTTGATGCCGTAGTTGGGCATGGCGAGAACACCGTTCGAAGAGTGCGAAAAGTCACCCCGAAGGGTGAGGTCGGTATGCGGCGAGATGCGTGCCGAAATGCCCAATCCCAAGTCGATGTGCGCGCTGACATGCCCTCCGACGAAAAGGTTTTCACTGTTGTTATAATAGTCGTATTTTTTGGTCCAGAAGTTGATTCCCGCTCCGAGTTGATAGAAGAAAGCGAACTTGGGCCGTTGGAAGAAGTATCCGTTGAGAAATCCGAAAACGGCGTACTTGTCGCCAATGCTTTCGCGGTTGAAGTGGCTGTATCGCAGCTGAACCCCGTAACTCGGGTAGTGGAACCACTGCTCCCATTCTTTCTGCCCGTCGGTTTGTCGTCCTATGCGCAAATCCACGCTGCAAAGGTCTGTCTGCCACAGCCAAGAGGCCTCTTTGAAGTTGGGCAGAACGCGCCCGTAACGCACCGCTGGCTCGATGTACCACAGGTTTTTTTTCGTTTCCTGAGCCGAAATGCGTCCTGGCAACGAAAGAATGAAAATGTAAAGTATTGTAATAAATAGTTTTATGTATTTCAAAATGATATATTTTTTCAGAGTGCAAAAATACAATAATTCGCCCTTTCATACTCAACCATCACTTGGTGTGTTTTTGCAATTCCCATAACTCGTGTTTTTTTTGTGCGCCATTGGTTTCCGATTTCGAAAATTGTTGTACTTTTGCCGCCGACTTTATGGTGAGGGGCAAAATGCTCCGAGAGGGAAGCAGGTGAAATTCCTGCACAGTACCCGCTGCTGTAAGTCCCAGAATGCCCAGGGCAACGAAGTCACTGTCGCGCAAGCGCGATGGGAAGGCGCTCCAGGGTGGGATAAGTCAGAAAACCTGCCGTTAGTCTGTTGTGGAATGCTCCGGGAGTTGGGCATCAGCAAACGAGCGTTACCCGCGTTGTTCGTTTGGCCGTCCCGGAACGGAGGGGATGGGATTATCTGTTTAATTTTATGCCAAATGAAAAATTGGTTGAAAACAAAAACGCTTGCTGCACTGTTCGGATGTGCTTTAATGAATTTTCTGATTTCGGGTTGTGAGAAGCCCACGCCTCCCGCACCTACGCCCGTCAACCCGGTGGAAGCCGGTGCCACCGGAGTTTACGTGCTGTGTGAGGGCCTCTGGCAAATGAACAACTCCACCCTCGCATTTTACGATTTTGTCCAGGGAAACTTCGATGCCGACATCTTCCTTACTGCCAACGGCCGCGGACTGGGTGACACCGGCAGCGACCTGCAAATCTACGGCGGTAAAATGTACTGTGTGGTCAACCTCTCGGAAACTGTGGAGGTGATGAACCGCTCTGCCCGCTCCATCAAACAAATTTCTCTTTCTGGAAAGCAACCGCGCAAAATCGCTTTCTATCAAGGTTTTGCATACGTAAGCTGCTACAATGGCGATATTCTTAAAATCGATACCGCCACGCTGGAAGTCGTGGCTTCTCAGCAGGCTGGCAGCAATCCCGACGGACTTTGTGTCGCCAACGGGAAACTGTACGTTGCCAACTCCGGCGGACTCAACTACCCCAACTACGATAACACCGTTACCGTTTTCGACCTCGCCACCTTCACCTCCGTCGCCACCATCACTGTCGGTCTCAATCCCACCCGCATGGCTGCCGATGCTTACGGCGATGTTTATCTCGTGTGCAACGGCAACTACACCGATGAAGCGGCTTCCTTCCTCCGCATCAATTCACAAACAGATGCGGTGGAACAAACCTTCGACTTCCCTGTTACCAATTTTGCCATCAACGGCAATCGTGCCTACATATATTACTATGATTACGCCACGCAACAGTCTGCCATAAAAGTGCTGGATGTTTCTTCAGAATCCATCATCAATAACAACTTCATTTCCGATGGAACCACCATCCAAACACCCTATAGCATTGCTGTCAATTCCGCCAATGGCGACGTTTATATCAGTGATGTTTACGATTATACTACCAACGGCGATGTTTTATGTTTCTCCGCCGACGGTCGTTTGAAATTTAAGTTTGAGGCGGGCGTGAATCCTGCAGCAGTAGTTGTGGTTAATAATTAAATAGTTATGAAAAATATTTTTACTTTAATGATTTGCGCTTTTGCGCTGATGTTTCAGTTGAATGCTCAAAGCGAGGATGCAACCATTTCCACCGACCAGATTCAGTATTGGGTTGGTGAAGGAACCAATGAAGTTGTTTTTGTGGTGAATTGGTGCAGCCCTGAAACGGCTTTGGCCTGGGGGTACCGTTTTAATGGTGATGACGTCACAGTCGAAATGATAATGGATGACATCGCTGAAGCTGACAGCCGTTTTTTATACGAAGGTTCTGGCGGTGTCGTCAACGAAATCACCTATCAGGACGAGAATATGTCACTTTCGCTCAGCGGCATGTACTGGATGTATAATATCAATGGTGCTTTGGCAGGCATGGGATATTCAGACCAAACGGTTGTAGATGGAGACCTGGTGAAGTGGGGCGATGAGTCGTGTGCGGATGCGAACTGGGATACTTGGACTTACACCTGGACTACAGAAATTGTTCCTGTTAGCGATCCGAACGCAAGCACACAAAA